>JANOLC010000386.1:0-3012 GCA_031419575.1 Burkholderiales bacterium
CATTCCGGGCCAACCTCCGTTTTCGGGAAGTTGGACGTATTGAAACAGAGGCAAAGGGGCTTGGCAAAGGAAAAGCCGTGAAAAATGAGTAAAGCGGCCTTGTTCGTTGTTGGCTTGCAACAAGTTGACAGGGTAGGTGGAAACGCTGAGGCAGGCCATGGCCCAGCCTCGGGGTGAGGAAAAGGGCACATTGTCTTTGGTGTCTTCGGGGGTAGACTTAGGTCTATGCACGTTTTGGACCAACTTGTGGTGACCGCCGACACGGCCCTGCGCACCTTGTTTGCCACCCCACGCGCATCGCACCCTTGCCCCACGCTGCCGGATCAGCTGACAGAACTGTCAACGTCCGAAAAAGCTCATGCGGGCGGGTTGATGCGGGTCAATCATGTGGGTGAGGTGTGCGCGCAAGCGCTGTACACGGCTCAGGCATTTGCCACTCACAATCCAGCGCTGCGGGCGCATTTCACCGCAGCCTGCAAGGAAGAAACCGACCACCTCGCCTGGACACAGTCCCGTTTGGACGAGCTGGGTGAGCGAGCCTCATTGTTGAACCCGCTCTGGTACGCAGGTGCGTTTGCCATGGGGCTGGTGGCAGGGCGGTTGGGCGATCGCTTGAGTCTGGGCTTTGTGGTTGAGACTGAAAGGCAGGTTGAAGCCCACCTGCAAAGCCATTTGGCGCTGCTTCCCGCGAACGACCACGCATCGCGCGCCATCGTGGCGCAAATGCGGGATGATGAAGCCCGCCATGCGGCTGAGGCCGTTGATGCTGGCTCGGTGGAATTGCCCCAGCCCGTCAAGGAGCTGATGCGTGCGGCTGCCAAGGTGATGACGACGGTGGCGTACCGGATTTAGTTCAACCCTCTTTCACCTCAAAGCTGGTCGTGATCTGCGCCGTCTTGCCCAGCATGATGCTGGCTGAGCAGTATTTGTCGTGGCTCATGGCTATGGCGCGCTCTACGGCAACGGCGGGAATGGCCTTGCCCGTCACCGTGAAATGCATGTTGATGGTGGTAAACACTTTGGGGTCTACTTCAGCGCGTTCGGCGGTGAGCTTCACCGTGCAACCGCTGACCGCATGCCGCCCGCGTTTCAAAATCAGCACCACGTCGTAGGCCGTACAGCCCCCGGCTCCGGCCAAAAAGGTCTCCATGGGGCGCGGTGCCAGGTTTTGCCCCCCGTTTTCCGGCTTGGCGGCGTCGGGTGCGCCATCCATCACCAGGGTGTGGCCACTGCCGGTTTCGGCTAAAAACCCCATGCCTGAGCGGGTGCCCGAAGCGCCGGTCCAGCTAACTGTGCATTCCATGTGTTGTCCTTGAAAATTGCCCCGCGCGGGGCAAAAAGTTGTTTGCTTATAATGACCACATGAGTTTACCCATCATGTTCGCCTCTATCCCCGCCCCTGTGCCTGCCGCTCAGCTCACCCCCTTTGACTACCTCAAGAAAATTCTCACGGCCCGCGTTTACGACGTGGCCATTGAGACGACGCTGGAGCCTGCGCGAGTCCTGAGCCGACGCCTGCACAACACCGTGCTTCTCAAGCGCGAAGATCAGCAGCCGGTGCGCAGCTTCAAACTGCGCGGCGCTTACAACAAGATGGCGCACTTGAGCGCTGAGCAACTTCAAAAAGGGGTGATTTGCGCCTCGGCGGGCAACCATGCCCAGGGTGTGGCCTTGAGTGCCAGCAAGCTCGGCACCCGCGCCGTGATTGTGATGCCCACCACCACCCCGCAGGTCAAGGTGGACGCCGTGCGCGGCTTTGGTGGTGAAGTGGTGCTGTTTGGCGACAGCTACTCCGATGCTTATGGCCATTCGCTGGAGCTGCAAAAGAAGCAGGATCTGACCTTTGTGCACCCGTTTGACGACCCCGATGTCATCGCTGGCCAGGGCACTATTGCCATGGAAATGCTGCGCCAGGTGCAGACCTTGGGGGCTGACAAGGCCGCCAAGGCTGGTCATAAAGCCGGTCAAAAAGCCCGTAGCAAAGACAGCGCCGGGCTGGACGCCGTGTTTGTGGCGATTGGCGGTGGTGGCTTGATCTCCGGCGTGGCCAACTACATCAAGGCGGTAGACCCACGCATCAAGGTGATTGGTGTGCAAATGAATGACTCTGACGCCATGATCCAGTCCGTGACGGCCAAAAAGCGCATCACACTGGCGGATGTGGGCTTGTTCTCCGACGGCACGGCGGTCAAGCTGGTGGGGGAAGAAACATTCCGCATCGCCAGCGACTTGGTGGATGAGTACATGACAGTGGATACCGACGCCGTGTGTGCCGCCATCAAGGACGTGTTTGTGGACACCCGCAGCATTGTGGAGCCCGCCGGTGCGCTGGCAGTGGCCGCCATCAAACAGTACGTCGCCCAACACAAGACCCGGGGCGAAACCTATGCCGCCATTCTGTGTGGTGCCAACATGAACTTCGACCGCCTGCGCTTTGTGGCTGAGCGCGCCGAGGTGGGCGAGGAGCGCGAAGCCCTGTTTGCCGTCACGATTCCCGAGGAGCGTGGCAGCTTCAAGCGCTTTTGTGAGCTGATTGGCGAGTTGCCCGGTGGGCAGCAAAAAGCGAGAACCTCGGGCGGCAGCCCTCGGAGTGTGACCGAGTTCAATTACCGCATCAGCGATACCAACAAGGCGCATGTGTTTGTCGGCCTGACCACACACAAAGGCGAGAGCGCAAAAATTGCCGCCAACTTCACCCGCCACGGTTTCAAGGCGCTAGATTTGACGCATGACGAGCTGGCTAAGGAACACATCCGCCACATGGTGGGCGGGCACAGCGAGCTATCAAAAGATGAGCGTTTGCTGCGCTTTATTTTCCCCGAACGACCGGGCGCGTTGATGAAATTTTTATCTGCCATGCAGCCAGGCTGGAACATCAGTTTGTTCCACTACCGCAACCAGGGCGCCGACTACGGCCGCATTCTGGTCGGCCTGCAAGTGCCCACGGCCGACAACAAAGCATTCAAGGCCTTTCTCGACACGCTGGGCTACCCGCATGTCGAGGAAACCGAC
>JANOLC010000387.1:0-14699 GCA_031419575.1 Burkholderiales bacterium
ACAAAGAAAAACAGCCTAGAGACTTTTGATCTCTAAGCTGTTGTTCTATAACACTTTTGTTATGGTGCGGCTGGCAGGAATTGAACCCACGACCCCTTGGTTCGTAGCCAAGTACTCTATCCAACTGAGCTACAGCCGCGAAGCCCTTAATTATAGCATGGCTTGAAGCCCCAACATGGAGCGCGCTTCATCCGGACTGGCAATCGACCGACCCGCACGCGCTGCGCACTGGGCAAGCGCTTCAATCAGCACCCCATTGCCGCTGGCTCGCGAGCCATCCGGCAAATAAAACGTATCCTCCAGGCCGGTGCGCAACATGCCGCCCAAATCGGCGGTTTTTTGATGCACTGGCCAGATTTCTGCACGCCCAATCAACGTGGCTTGCCAAACACTGTCTGCGGCCATCCAGCGAGGCAACAAGGCCAACAGGTCGGCATCGCAGGGCATGCCTGATGCCACGCCCATTACCAGGTTGTATTCGGCACGCCCCATGCTTGGTTTGTGCATGCCGGCCCGCAGATACATGCTGACCGATCGCACGATGCCCACGTCGAAGCATTCAAACTCGGGGTGCACATTGCACTCTTCCATCACATCCAAAAACTGCTGCACTTTGGTCACTGGGTTGTCAAACACCATGGGCGGCCAAGCCCACTGGCCATCTTCCTTGATCTTGAGGTAATTCAAACTGCCTGCATTGCAGGCTGCGATCTCCGGCTTGACGCGGCGTATGCAGGCCAGTGGGCCGGAAATGTCTTTGCCCACCGTGCCCGTGGTCAAGTTGATGATGACGCCGGGACAACTCTGGCGAATTGCATTGACCACCTCTTGAGCCACATCCGGGTCCCACGACGGCATGTGGCCCATGCCTTCTTGCTGCATGCGAATGTGCACATGCATGATGCTCGCCCCTGCATTGAAAGCATCGCGCGCTTCGGTTGCCATTTCGGCCGGGGTCACCGGCACCGGGTGCTGCTTGGGGTTGGTGAGAACGCCTGTCAGCGCGCACGTCAATATGGCTTTGTCCATCATGTTGTCTCCTGCTTTGTATTGATTTTCAGCGTCACCAGCAATGCACCGGATTCCACTTGATCGCCCGCTTTCACATGAACAGCGGTGATGATGCCTGGCGCTTGCCCAGCCACCCACATTTCCATTTTCATGGCCTCTACACACACCAGCATCTGGCCTTCGGTGACCACTGCACCTTCAGCCACCAAAACCTGGGTGACTTTGCCTGCCACCGGCGACACAGCGCGGCTTGCATCATGCGCCACATTGGCATCCGGGAAAGGCGAGCCTTCAGTAAAGACGAACGATGCGCCACCTAGATTGACATGCAACACGGTGGGGGTCATTACAACAATGGCCTTGCGGATCACACCATTCGTTTCAAACCGGATTTCACCGTTTTGTAGATCCTTGTGCCCAAGCAGATTGACGACGGATTGGTGGTCGCTCCAGGTCACCACAACCTGTCCTGATCGATCAGGCAACACGCGCATCACTTGGGTCTGCTCTTCGCAGCGCAGCGCTATGTCGAAGGAGGCCACGCTGTTGGGTCGCCAGCCCGCGCCCTGGTTCAGGCTGAACACCGTAGCCGCCAAACTCCAGGCGGCATCATCCGGCATCGTGCGTTGAAAAATAGATTCGACTGCACTTGCGCCATTTGCACTGGCCGCCAGATTAGCCTGCTCTTGCCACTCGTCAATCAATGTCGTGGTCATGGTCGCGCCCCGAAAACTGGGGTGATTGACCAAGTCAGACAGAAACTGCCCATTGTTTTTCAGCCCCAGCAACGGTGCGTTGCCCAGCGCACTGCGCAGGCGGCGAATGGCATCGTTGCGATCCCGCCCGTGTACGATGACTTTGGCGACCATGGGGTCATAGAACGGTGTGATCACATCGCCCTGACGAATGCCATCGTCAATGCGCACACCAGTCTGCAAGGCGCCCTGCGGTTGCCAATACAAAACGGAGCCAGTCTGCGGAGCAAAGCCAGCATAGGGGTCTTCCACGTACAAACGAGCTTCTATGGCGTGGCCTGTCAATTGAATATCTTCCTGCCGCGCTGGCAAAGCCTCTCCCGCCGCCACCCGCAGTTGCCATTCGACCAAGTCAGTACCAGTGACCATTTCCGTGACCGGGTGTTCCACCTGAAGGCGCGTGTTCATTTCCAGAAAATAGTGTTTGAGGCTTTGGTCCACGATGAACTCCACCGTGCCCGCACCACAATACGACACGGCCAACGCCGCCGCCACGGCGTCACGCCCCATCGCCTCACGCAGCGCCGAGCTGACCACAGGCGACGGTGCTTCTTCAATCACTTTTTGCCGTCTGCGCTGTGCCGTGCAATCACGCTCGCCCAGATAAACCGCGTTGCCATGCGAATCAGCAAACACCTGAATTTCGATATGGCGACCGTGATCGATCAAACGCTCCAGCATCAGCGTGCCGTCACCAAAGGCACTAAGTGCTTCGCGCCGCGCGCCAGCAATAGCCTGCGGTATGTCACCGGCCTCACGTACTAGGCGCATGCCCCTCCCGCCCCCACCAGCCACCGCCTTCACAAGCAGCGGGAAACCCAGTTTCAGGGCCTGTTCAGCTAGACACTCGTCATCTTGCTCTTCACCCAGATAACCCGGCGCACAGGGCACATTGGCCGCCAACATACGGCGCTTGGCCAATGCCTTGTCGCCCATGGCCTCAATGGCGGAGGCAGACGGTCCAATGAACACCAAACCCGCATCGACACACGCCTGGGCAAAGCCCGCGTTCTCGCTCAAAAACCCATAGCCAGGGTGCACGGCATCGGCCCCGGTTTTACGGGCGGCCTCCAGCAACGCGTTGACTGACAAGTAAGACTCAGCGGCAGGTGACGCACCAATATGCACCGCTTCATCGGCCATCAACACATGAGGTGCCGTGCGGTCTGCGTCGCTGAATACAGCAACGGTTTGATAGCCCAGTTTGCGGGCCGTACGAATGATGCGGCAGGCAATTTCGCCCCGGTTGGCAATCAGAATTTTGGAGAAACTCATGGTTTGGCAGCCAGCGCCTTACCCGGCAAGGTACCTTCCAATTTGCAGATGATGCCCAGCATGACCTCGTCCGCACCACCACCAATCGACACCAACCGGCTATCCCGGTAGGCCTGGGAAATCGGGTTGTCCCAAGTGAAGCCCATGCCCCCCCAATATTGCAGGCAGGTATCCGTCACTTCACGGCTCAGACGACCGCATTTGAGTTTGGCCATGCTGGCGAGTTTGGTCACGTCTTTGCCGGACACATAGGCTTCGACCGCGCGGTAGGTCAATGACCGCAATGCCTCAACCTCGGTGCGCAATTCAGCTAATCTGAAGTGCACCACCTGGTTGTCCAGAATCGATTTGCCAAAAGCTTTGCGTTGGCGCGTGTAATCAATCGTCTGATCGATCAAGCGGTCCAGCGACCGCAGCGAACCGGCGGCGCCCCACAAGCGTTCTTCCTGAAACTGCATCATCTGGAACATGAAACCCATGCCTTCCTGGCCAATCAGGTTTCTGCGTGGCACGCGCACATTGTCAAAAAACAATTGCGCGGTGTCGCTGGAGTCCATGCCCATTTTGCGAATCTTTTGACGTGTGATGCCTGCCGCGTCCATGGGCACGATGATCAGTGATTTGTTTTTGTGCGGCGAATCATCTGAGGTATTGGCCAGCAGGCAACACCAGTCGGCCTTCATGCCATTGGTGATCCACATTTTGGAGCCGTTGATCAGGTAGTCGTCCCCCTCACGGCGGGCTGTCGTTTTCAGGGCCGCCACGTCTGATCCACCCGAGGTTTCACTCACGCCCAGGCAGCCCACCATGTCCCCGGCGATGGCCGGCGCCAAGTATTGGCGGCGCAGATCGTCCGAGCCAAACCGGGCCAGCGCGGGCGTGCACATGTCGGTATGCACACCAATCGCCATGGGCACACCGCCACCATTGCACTCGCCCAAGGCTTCGGCCATCACCATGGAGTAGCTGAAGTCCAGATCCATACCGCCGTATTCCGAGGGGTATTTCAAACCCAACAAACCCAGGTCACCCAGCTTCTTGAACAGCGCATGGCTGGGGAACTCTTGCGCGGCCTCCCATTCGGCGATGTAAGGGTTGATTTCTTTGGCAACAAACTTACGAACGGTGTCGGCCAACTGTTCATGTTCCGGAGTGAATTTCATGGGTTGATCCTGATTTGAAAACTAAGGAAATAGCGGACTGACGGACTACCAAAATCCATGATCTACATGCGCGCCACGCCAAAGGTGCTGGGGTGCAAAGTGCGGTGGCTGGCTTCATCGGCCACGCTCAAACACAAACCCAGCATGCGCCGGGTGTCACGCGGGTCGATGATGCCGTCGTCCCACAGGCGGGCCGTGCCAAACAGCGCAGTCGATTCCTTGTCCAGCCTCAAGCGCAGGCCATCAGACATGGCTTGCAGCGCCTCTTCATTCACGGGCATTCCGGTGCGCGCCAGCTTGCTGCGGTTCAAAATATCCATCACCTTCGCGGCCTGTGCACCACCCATCACCGCCGTGCGTGCGGTCGGCCAGGCAAAGATGAAACGCGGGTCAAACCCTCGCCCACACATACCGTAGTTACCCGCACCGTATGAACCACCCAGCACCACGGTGAACTTGGGTACACGCGCATTCGCCACCGCCTGAATCATTTTGGAACCATGCTTGATAGCCCCGCTGCGCTCCGCCACCGAGCCCACCATGTAGCCCGTGGTGTTTTGCAAAAAAATCAGCGGCGTGCAGGTTTGGTCACACAGCTGGATGAACTGTGCAGCCTTGGTCGAACCGTTGGGTTGAATAGGGCCGTTGTTACCCAGAATGCCCACCAGATGGCCCTGGATGCGGGCATGGCCACACATCGTCTCGGTCGCAAAGCCTGCCTTGAACTCCAGAAAATCGGAGCCATCCACTAGACGGGTGATGACCTCGCGCACGTCGTAGGGTTCGCGTTCATCAGCGGGCACCAGGCCCAGCAACTCCTGCTCGTCAAACAGCGGTTCCGCAAAATCACCTGCTTGGGGCACCTGATCCCACTTCAGCTTGTCCAGCACCTCACGCGCCATGCCAATCGCATGAGCGTCGTCTTCGCACAAATACTCACCCAGGCCGGTGACGCTGGCATGCATTTCGGCACCTCCCAACTCGTCTTCCGTGCAGTCCTCACCAATGGCGGCCTTGACCAGTGGCGGGCCGGCCAGAAAGATGTTGGAGCGGCCGCGCACCAGAATCACATAGTCCGACAAGCCCGGCAGGTAAGCGCCACCAGCCGTAGAGGAGCCGTGCACTACCGATATCTGGGGTAAGCCCGCTGCAGACATGCGCGCCTGATTGGCAAAGCTGCGTCCGCCTTCAATGAAAATTTCGCTCTGGTACATCAGGTTGGCACCACCGCTCTCCACCAGATAGATCAAGGGTAGTTTGTTTTCAAGCGCGATTTGCTGAGCCCGCAAAGCCTTGCGTAAACCCATGGGGGCCACCGTACCGCCCTTGACTGCGCTGTCATTGGCCGACACCAGACAGCGCCGGCCCGAGACGACGCCAATGCCCACGATGGAGCCGCCGCCCATCACCGACTTCTTGCCATCATCGTCATGCATATTCAGGCCCGCCAAGCGGCTCAACTCCAGAAATGGCGAGCCCCGGTCCAGCAGTCGGGCCACCCGTTCACGGGGCAGCAACTGGCCGCGTTGCTCGAACTTGGTACGTTTGGACTCGGACTCCGAAATCACTGCATTTTCCAACCGCTGCACCTCGTTCAACAGGTCTAACATGCGCTGCACGTTAGCGGCAAACGCGTCCGACTTGGCATTGATTCTCGAGCGAATAGCAGGCATGGACGATGACTTTCAGGACGAAATAGCAATGTCAAATTAAACGCCAAGGTGACGTTAACGTCAACCAAATACCGTATGGGTGTTTTCACTATGCACTGGGTTTCCCTGAACTGCTAGCATCCGCTCCACTTCATCAACCACTCACCCGAAAGCACATCACCCATGAGCATTGAATCTTGCACCAAGGCCATTCGCACCAAAGTCGGCGACGACAGCGGCCTGAACGCCACCTTGAAGTTTGACTGTGGCACTGATGGTCTGATCTTTATCGACGGCTCCTCCACGCCCAACACCGTGAGCAATACCGACACGCAAGCCGATTGCACGGTGGGCATTACGCTAGAGAACCTGACCGCCATGCTGGCGGGGGAGTTGGACCCGGTGACTGGCTTCATGGGCGGCAAGCTCAAAGTGTCGGGGGACATGAGCGTCGCCATGCGCCTGCAGCGTGTGGTGTAACTGAGTCACTCACAACTACGACCTGATGACCCGTACATTCCCGTTCGAGCTAAGCTTGTCGAAGCCCTTCGACAAGCTCAGGGTGAACGGTTTATGTCTTTTTGGCCTGGAGCAATAGTTGGCCACCAAGCCCCCCTCAGACGCTCAGGCGTTTGTCGATTCACACCGGGATGAGGCCAGCACCGAGCTATTTGGCATCACCGAGTTGTGCAAGGAATTCGGCATCACGCTGCGGGCCTTGCGCTTCTATGAAGACAAAGAGCTGCTGGCCCCCCGGCGGGTGGGCGGTGCCCGGGTCTACACCCGGCGCGATCGGGCGCGGCTGACGCTGATACTGCGGGCCAAAGCGATTGGCTCACCCCTGTCAGAAATCAAACGCTACCTGGATTTGTATGGTGACCAGGGCGAGGGCCGGGTGCAACAGTTGAACTACGTGATACAGCGCACCAGCACTGCGATTGCAGAGCTGGAACAAAAGCGCGCCCATATCGACAAAACGCTGGCAGAGCTAAAAGTAATCAACGCGAGCTGCCTGCAGCTGGTCGAGCTGCGCAGTCGCCCCAAGAACAAAAAGACCGAATTGATGACGAAAATTGCCTAAAGTCCCCGTCAATATTCAATAGTTTGCTATATTTTATGTAGCAGTCGCACAACAAACTACGGTTTGACGCCATAACCCATGGTCTGCGGCAGCCACAGCACAATCTGCGGGAACACCGTCATGGCGACCAATAGCATCAGCAGCATGACGAGGAAGGGCCAGCCCTCCTTCATCATCTCGCCAATCGGAATGCCGGTGAGTGCCTTGGTCACGAAGAGCAACATGCCAAAGGGTGGGTGAATCAGCCCGATCATCATGTTCAGCACCACCAGCACCCCAAAATGAACCAGGTCCACGCCCAGCAATTTGGCGGCGGGCAACAACATGGGCACGAATACCAGCAGCAAGACGGACACGTCCAGAAAACAACCCAGCACCAGGAACATCACGTTCACCAGCAGCAAAAACTTCACCTGTGACAGCTGCATGCTGTCCACCCACTGCGCCATGGCTTGGGGCACACCTTCCGCTGTGAAGGCATAGTTCAGCATGAAGGAGCCCGCCAGAATGATGGTGATGACGGCGCTGCTGCGAGTGGACTCCATCACAACGCCCCAGAAAGTGCGCCAGGTGAGTGCGCGGTACACCACGCCGGCCAGAATCAGCGCATGAAAGGCGGCCACCGCAGCGGCTTCAGTCGGGGTAAACGCCCCGGAGTAAATGCCACCCAACAACACAATCGGCATGGACAACGGCAACGCGCCCCGGTAGACGATGGCAGGCCACTCATGCAGCGGAATTTTGGCCTCACGCGGCATGTTGCGTTTCACGGCAATGAAGTGCACCACGACCATCATCAGTCCAGCCATTAAAAAGCCCGGCACGACACCGCCCAGAAACAGCGCCCCCACCGATGCACCCGACACCAATGCGTAGATCACCATGGGAATGGATGGCGGAATGATGGGTCCCAGTGTGGCGCTGGCCACCACCACGGCACCCGCAAACCCGCGTGAGTATTCCGGCTTTTTGAGCATCTGCTTGATGGTGACCAAGCCCGGGCCGGCCGCATCGGCAATCGCACTGCCACTCATGCCTGAAAAAATCACACTGACCAGAATGTCCACCTGTGCCAGCCCACCCCGCATGCGGCCCACCAGAATGCGGCAGAAGTCAAAAATGCGTTCGCTCACGGTGCCCGCATTCATGATGTTGGCGGCAAATACGAACAACGGCACTGCCAGCAACACATAGCTGTTGTAGAGACCGTTGCCAATCTGCTCGGCCACCAAACCAATGTCTTGGCGCTTGACCATCAGGTAGCCAATACCAGCGGCAATCATTGAAAACCCGATGGGCATGCGCAGCAACATGCCGCCCACCAATACCAGGGCCAAAACCAGAAGAGCAGTAGTCATGGAGATTTACACACGAATTTCAGCAGAACATCAACGACGCAGTTCTGCCGAGCATTACAGACGCAGTTCTGCGTCAAGACCCACACCTTTGATGGCGTTGCGAATAGCCCAGGCGGACCGGAGCACCAACGCAATCAAAAGAAATACGAAGGGCAAAAACACCCACATGAACGACAAGCCCAGCACGGGTGTGCCTTCACGCGCCATGAAATGCACGTAGTCCCAGCTGCCGGGTATGCCGCACAGAGCCAGGCCACCAATCAACAGATTCCCGACGATTTGCATACCCTGGCGGGCGCGGCGGTTAACGCTGTTCCATACCAAGTCGAATACCACGTGCTCGCGCTCGGGCACGATGAAGGCTGCCGCCCACAGGATGACCCAAACGTAGAGAATCACCGCGACCTCATCGGTCCAAGGCAGCGGCTTGTTAAACCCAAAGCGTGCCGTGATTTGCAGGATGAACACGACAAACAGCGTCAGGAAAAGACCGCCGCCAATCGCATTGGCGGCCTTTTGGGGCCAGCTTTTCATAGAGGAGACGACTACCAACTACTTGGTCGCATTAATGCGCTCAAGCATGCCCTTGGGCCAAACCTTGGCGTACTCTGAATTCAGATACGCGGCCTGAACGGTTTTACGGAATGCATCAAGATCAGGCGTTGTGACCACCAGGCCTTCTTTCTTGAAGAACTCCACCAGCTGGGATTCATCCTTGATCCGGTTGTCGTTGTTGTATTTGGCCGCAGACTGGGCCGCCGCCTTAACCTTGACTTTTTGATCCGCACTCAGGCTGTTCCACATCTTGTTGGAGATACTGATGAAGATGCCATCGACCAAGTGGTTGGTCAGCGTGATCTGTTTCGTCACTTCATAAAACTTGGCGCTGCGCACTGTGGGCAGTGGGTTGTCCTGACCATCGATGGTGCCAGTTTTAAGGCCTAAATACACCTCGCCAAACGCCAAAGGTGTGGGGGTCACGCCCAGGGCCTCGCCCAAAAATAGCCATTCTTTACTGCCTGGCATGCGCAGCTTGACGCCCTTTAGATCAGCAGGGGTTTTCACGTTGCGCACTTCACGCAAATTGAGCTGGCGCGTGCCCAGGTACAGCGGCGCAAGAATGGTGATGTCCATTTTCTCGCTCACCATCTTGTTCAGTTCTTCGCCGATGGGGCCATTCAAGACCTTCATCAAATGCTCAGGGTCGCGAATCACATAGCCGGTTGTCAGAATGGCAAATTCAGGAATGATCTTGGCAATGTCAAATGCAGACATGGACGTCAGCTCCAGATTGCCACGTGCCATGGCGGCTGGTTCAGCACCTTGCTTGAACAACGACGCGTTAAGGTTGATTTGCGATTCAAACTGCCCTGGTGCGGACTTGTCCAGCTCTTCTTTAAACACCGTCCACATCTTGGCGTGCCAGTCATCGGGTACAGCGGGGGTTGAGATGCGCAGCACGTTCTTGGTCTGCGCCATCACGGGCAGGCCAAAAGCGCCGAGGGCGGCGGTGGCACCCAACATCGTGCGGCGGCTGAGAGTGGATCTTTGAGAAGCGGGCTTTGTCATGGTGTTGTCTCCAGGGTTGTTTAAGTGATTTAGATCGTTTTTAGGGCAGCAGCGCCAATCGCACGGTACGCGGCGCGTACGGCCAACGCGTCAGCATTATCCAGCGGCATCAGGGGCAGGCGCACATTCAGCCATGCATCGTCGCCGGTCTGCTCGGCCAGCATGGTTTTGTAAACGCTGACGAAATTCATGTTGGGCCGCAGGCTCAGGAGCGCCAGCAAATCCAGCACCAGTTTTTCATCGGTGGGCGACACGCTGTGGGGCGCGGCCACGATGCGAGTCATCAAGCCCGGCGAGATATTGCCCAGGCCGTTGATAGAGCCCGAGCCGCCCTCCTGCATCACGGCAGCGACATATTGCTCCGCACCCACCAGAATCGACAACGTCGGGAAGGCTTTGGCCAGTGCCAGCCCGTGGGCGCGATCGCCACTGCTGTCCTTGGCACCAATCACCTGGCCAGGGTGGCGTGCCATCAGGGTCTGAATGCTCTCGTGCGTGAACACCACGCTGCTCAAAGCCGGGATGTGATAGAGCAAAACCTTGAGCTTGGGGTCGTTAATGCCGCGCACCACACTGGATACCGCTTCCACAATACCGGCCTGCGTCGGATTGCGGAAGTAAAACGGCGGCATGTACAACTGACGGTGGCAGCCCAGCGCAGAGGCGTGCCGCCCCAGTTCAATGGCTTCGGGAATAGCGGCCGCACTGGTGGTGACCACAATCTGCTCCGCAGTCACGCCATGGGCCAGCAGGGCTTCGAGCAAGCCCTTGCGCTCGGCCACCGTGAAAGCCGGGCCTTCACCGGTGGTGCCAAAAATCGTGACCCCGTCGCAACCCGCAGCGATCAGGTGTTTGCAATGCGCCAAGGCGCGAGGCGTGTCAACGGCACCGTCGGCGGTCACGGGGATCAAAACGGCAGGCCAGAGGCCATGCATATCGGAATTCAAAGGGGGTTCTCCTTGGGAGTTTGTGGGGGGGGTGTAAATTCAAAACGGCGCTAGTCATGCCCGCCACTCGTCGCGCACTTGTTCCAATGGCGCGCTCATCACACGGCTGCGGGCGCTGTTGATGTGCTCATCCAGCAGCGCAACGGCCGCCGCTGCGTCACGCTTGCGCAAGGCCGCGATGAACTGCAGGTGCTCCTGCATGGCGGGGATCAGCCGGGCCGGGGTGATGACGCTGTGCTCCAGCTTGATCAGGCGCACCCGCAGGCTGTTGACGCGGTAAATCTCGGAGACGATCTCGTTACCCAGCGCATCCACCATGCGGTCGTGCAAGCCCCAGTCGATGGCCTGGGCATCGTCCAGCAATTGTGGGTCCATCAAACCCTTGGCTGGCACTTTCGATGACGCTTTCGATGACGCTTTGTCGGCCAACTTTGCGCTCGCATGAGCCCGCGCCAAAATGTCCTGATGGCTAAGTTCAATGGCCTCCAGTTCGGCATCCGACGCAGTGTGCACAAAGTTCAGCACCGCCTCGCGCTCAATCATGCTGCGCACCTGAAAGGCATTGCGGATCAGCTTCAAGTCCACGTGGGCGATTTGCAGGCCACGCTGGGGCACAGTCTTGATCAGCCCACCCGCTTCCAGACGGGGAATCATCTCGCGCACGGCACCCAGCGGCATGTCCAGCAAGGTCATCAGCTCGCGCTGGGAGATGAATTGCCCTGGCAGAATTGCACCGCTCAGGATTTGCTGGGTGAAACCCTGGTAGGCGCGAACGCGCTGGCTTGCTACTTCTTTTGTAGCTAACTTATCAATAGCCACCGGGACTTTCACGATGAAATGACACCTTTTTTCAAGATGATGTTGCCGTAGATGCGTGTTTCGCCCGTAGCCACCACAGCGAACGCGCGTGATGCCCGCTCGTAAAACGCAAAGCGCTCCAGCGAGGCCGCAGGCTGGCAACCATGGCGCTTCAACACGGCGTTGAAGTCCAGCAAAGCTTCAGGAACCGCCGCCGCATCACCCACCACCTGCATGGTCAAGGCGGGCTGATCGACAAAGGTGTCCAGCGGGATCACCGACAACACCGCATCAAGCACGGCGGCGGCGGGTACACCCGGCAAATTCACCAGTCGCTTACTGTGGGCAGCGTGCCTGGCAGAGGGGAAATTGGCATCGGCCAGCACGATTTCGTCGCCATGCCCCATGGAAGCCAGCACATGCAACAGGTCAGGAGACAGCAGGGGTGAAAGGCCTTTGAGCATGGTGGTGGCGAATTGTTGGGAAAGTTGAATACGCTGGAAAAAGCGCGTCAATCTGGAAGAAGAACCGCTACAGTTAGCCTTTCAGTTTTCAGCAATCATAGCACTAACATGTTAGCGATGGTTTGCAACTTTCTTTAAGGCTACCTCATGATTTTTCACCCCACACAACAGCGTCTACCTTTGGGCCTAGGCGGGGCTGCGCTGGGCAACCTCTTCAACGCCATCAACGACGACGACGCCCAGGGCGTCATTCGCGCCGCGCTGGCCGATGGCTGCCAGACATTTGATACCGCGCCCCACTACGGCAATGGCCTGAGCGAACACCGCATGGGCCATGCGCTGCGCAGCCAGGCGCGCAACAGCTTTGTGCTCTCCACCAAAGTGGGCCGCCTGCTGGTGCCAGATGAGACTGCTCTTCGCGAGCAAAACAGCTATGTCGATGTGCTGCCCTACCGCCAGGTGTGGGACTTCACGGCCGCGGGGATACGCCGCAGTGTGGAAGACAGCTTGCAGCGTTTGGGGCTGGCGCGGCTGGACGTCGTCTACGTTCACGACTGCGATGTCATCACCCACGGTGCCCGCTACCCGCAAGTACTGCAAACGCTGGTTGCAGAGGGCCTGCCCGAGTTACAGCGCCTGAAAGCAGAAGGCCTGGTGCGCCACATCGGCCTGGGTGTGAACGACGTGGCCGTGTGCCTGGACGTGCTGGCGCAGGCCGACCTGGACTGCCTGATGCTGGCCGGGCGCTACAGTCTGATTGACCACTCCGCACTCATGCAGCTGCTGCCCCTGTGCGTGCAGCGCGGCGTGCGCATCGCCCTGTGTGGCGTGTACAACTCGGGCATTCTGGCCACTGGGGTGAAAGGTTCTCAGCCCATCCGCTTTAACTACACAACGGCCTCCCACGACTGGGTGGCCCGCGTGGCTGCAGTTGAGACGGTGTGCGAAGAGTTCAACGTGCCCCTGCGTGCCGCCGCCATGCAGTTCCCACTGGCCCACCCTGCCATCGAAATTGTGATGGCAGGCCCACAAACCGTGGCCCATTGGCAGGACGCGGTGCGCATGATGGCGTACACCATCCCCTCAGAGTTCTGGAGCGCCCTGCGGGTGCAGAGCCTGTTGCCCGACGAGGCGCCCACACCGGCTTGACCGGGGCAACCCGATACACCATCATGAGCATCGATTCCCACTTTCACATCTGGCAACTGTCACGCGGTGACTACGGCTGGCTATCACCCGATCGACCAGACCTCGCCCCTATCTATCGCGACATCACTATTGCTGACTGGCAAACCCAAAGTGCACCCCATGGAGTGACCGGTGGTGTGTTGGTGCAAGCCGCACCCACCGAGGCTGAGACCCATTTCCTGCTGGCTCAAGCCCAAACCAACGACCAAGTGCTGGGCGTGGTGGGCTGGGTCGACTGGCTGGCGGCTGATGCACCAGAGCGCATCAAGGCCCTGGCAACCAACCCCAAGCTCAAAGGCCTGCGCCCCATGTTGCAAGACATTGAAGACGTGCAGTGGATTCTTCAGCCAGCGCTAACCCCCGCGTTACAAGCCATGGTGGATCGCGATTTGGTGTTTGATGCGCTGGTCAAGTCAGCGCACCTGCCGCACATCCTGACGCTGGCTAAAGCCCACCCCAATTTGCGTATGGTGATAGACCACGCCGCCAAACCCGCCATGGCAGCAGGTGAGTGGCAGCCCTGGGCCGATGGCATCGCGCGCATCGCGGCTGAAACCACGGCATTTTGCAAACTCTCCGGCATGCTGAATGAAGCAGGCCCTAGTCCCCAGCCAGGTGCGGTGGGGCGCTGGGCGCAGCATGTGCTGAGGTGTTTTGGGCCGCATCGCGTGGTGTGGGGCAGCGACTGGCCCGTGCTGGAGCTGGCAGGCAGCTACGCCGTATGGTGGGACGAGTCCCGACAAATTTTGTCAGGACTGGATGCGGCTGCGCAGGCCGCTGTGAGGGGTGGTAACGCCCAGCGGCTCTATCGCCTTTGATTCAACTCTGACTCTCAAGACTTGCTGATCACCCCGCAGGCGATGCGTGCACCCGAATTCCCCGTAGGTTGGGTCTTGTAGTCGTCCGGGTCTTTGTGCACGATGACAGCGCGGCCCACGATGCTGGTCGGGCCATCGGCCACCGTCACACCGGTCAAGTGAAACTGCGCCTTGGCACGGCCATTGGCATCGGCCACCAGCGCGGGCATGTCACCGCCGTGGTGGTCAGCTTCTTGCGGCCCATGGGGCTTGCCCGTCGGGTTGAAGTGACCCGCAGCGCTCATGCCGTCGGGTGCAGAACAATCGCCCTTGTCATGCACATGAAAGCCATGCTGCTGGCCGGGCTGCAAGCCGCTGACATCCGCCATCACCATGACGTGGTCGCCATGCTGCATGAACTTGAGGGTGCCCGCCACCTTGGAGCCGCTGCGGGCTTCCAGCTGAGTCATTGCACTGGGGCCACCGGGGTGCATGCCCGCACAACCAGTTAGCAGTGCGCCCGCAGCAACGGCCACAAGGCCAAGAGTCAGTTGAGTTTTCATGATGAATTAGTTGCGTTAAGTGTGTCAGGCGCGTCAGGCGCGCAGGGTTTGATTAAAGAAGGTCATGGTGCGCTCCCA
>JANOLC010000388.1:0-11605 GCA_031419575.1 Burkholderiales bacterium
GTGGTCGTCGCTGTCTACTTCTTATCCAATCCCATCAGGTACCTTCACAGGTACCCTAACCGGCAACTCTAGCAATGGCTCAATACGTTTTTTCCATGAACCGCGTCGGCAAGATTGTTCCGCCCAAGCGGCACATTCTCAAAGACATTTCCCTCAGTTTCTTCCCCGGTGCCAAGATTGGTGTGCTGGGTACCAACGGCTCCGGCAAGTCCACCTTGCTGAAAATCATGGCCGGAGTGGACAAGGAAATCGAGGGCGAAGCCACGCCCATGGCGGGCTTGAACATTGGTTACCTGCCGCAGGAGCCGCAGCTTGATCCGACCCAGACGGTGCGCGAGAGTGTTGAGGCTGGGATGGGTGCCGTGTTCTCTGCCAAAGCACGCCTGGAAGAAATTTACGCCGCATATGGCGAAGAGGATGCTGACTTTGACAAGCTTGCCACCGAGCAGGCCGAGATGGAAGCCATCATCGCCAGCGCAGGCACCGACTCCGAGCACCAGCTCGAAATTGCGGCCGACGCATTGCGCCTGCCACCGTGGGACGCCAACATCGGTGTGTTGTCCGGCGGTGAAAAGCGCCGCGTGGCACTGTGCCGCTTGCTGCTGTCCAAGCCCGACATGTTGCTGCTTGATGAGCCCACCAACCACTTGGACGCCGAGTCGGTCGATTGGCTGGAGCAGTTCCTGCAGCGCTACCCTGGCACCGTGGTAGCGATCACCCACGACCGCTACTTTCTGGACAATGCCGCCGAATGGATTCTGGAGTTGGACCGGGGTTCCGGCATTCCCTACAAGGGCAACTACAGTGACTGGTTGCAGCAGAAGCAAGAGCGTTTGGTGCAGGAACAAAAAGGCGAAGAATCCCGTGCCAAGGCTTTGAAGAAAGAGCTGGAGTGGTCGCGTCAAAACCCCAAAGCACGCCAAGCCAAGAGCAAAGCCCGCTTGGCCCGCTTTGAAGAGCTGTCTGACTTCGAGTACCAGAAGCGCAACGAGACCAACGAGATATTCATCCCCGTGGCCGACCGCCTGGGCAACGAGGTGATTGAATTCGTCAACGTCAGCAAGTCTTTTGGTGACCGGGTGTTGATTGACAACCTGAGTTTCAAGGTGCCTGCGGGTGCCATCGTTGGCATCATTGGCCCGAATGGTGCAGGCAAATCAACCTTGTTTCGCATGATCTCGGGGCAGCAAAAGCCCGACAGTGGTGAAGTCAAAATTGGCTCTACGGTCAAGATGGCGTTTGTGGATCAAAACCGTGACGACCTGGCAAATGAAAAGACCGTTTGGGAAGACGTGTCAGGCGGGCTTGACATCCTGAACGTGGGCAAGTTCCAGATGGCCAGCCGTGCGTATTGCGGGCGTTTCAACTTCAACGGCGCAGACCAGCAAAAGCGCGTCGGCACGCTGTCAGGCGGCGAGCGTGGGCGTCTGCATCTGGCTAAAACCCTGATTGCGGGTGGCAATGTCTTGATGCTCGATGAACCGTCCAACGACTTGGATGTGGAAACTCTGCGCGCGCTGGAAGATGCCTTGCTGGAATTCGCCGGTTCGTTGATGGTGATCAGTCACGACCGCTGGTTTCTGGACCGCATTGCCACGCATATTCTGGCCTGCGAGGGCGACAGCCAGTGGACCTTCTTTGATGGCAACTACCAGGAATACGAAGCCGACAAGAAGAAGCGCCTGGGTGAAGAAGGGGCCAAGCCAAAACGCATGCGTTTCAAAGCGCTGAAGTAAGACTCTGCGGCTTGTTCCCTATGGCGACTTGATCAGCTTGCGGCGCAGTTGCTCAATGTGGTTACGCAACGAATACAACTCGTCGGCATAAGACAGTGGCACGGTGACCTTGGCAACATGGGCCTCCAGCGCATCCAGCTCATCGACCAAGCCTGCGATGAACTCAGGTGTCTTCACTGGAGCCGTGGGAGCTAATGCGGCTTGCTGACGCGGCAAGGTGGCGTTCAACTGATCTTCAATCGTCTTGAGCCGCCCATACCATCTGAATATCCGGGAGCGAATTCTGAACTGGTACAGCGGCGGCACAATGCGCCCCAATGGGAGCAGCACCGCAATGATGATGCCAAGTGCGAGCCACATGCGCTCCATTAGATTGGCGAGTGAAAACGGCAGATAACGCTGCAATAGTGGCACGCCGTTTTGGAGGGTTCGCTCGGCTTCCGTGGCCAGTGGGAACTCGGTATTCGCCAGGTTGGGGAACTCATGTGCGCGGCTGAACCAACCTGCGGTGCCGTGCAGTCTGAGTGAGGCCTGCGAGAACAACTGCAGGATGGCTGGGTGCACATCATCGCGCGCGAGCAAGGTGGTGGTGGGGGCCACCAGGCGCACATTCTGCGGCGGGACATCGCCCGCCAAATCCACCACGCCGCGAGGCAGGGATACAGGTGCCAGAAAAGAAAACCGACGGGAATAAGCCTCGTTTTGCGCAAAGTCCATCAGCTTCACTCCGGGGGTTTGCAACAGCATTTGCACCATGGATGATTCGGGGGCTGACGCAAATACCAGCGCGTCCATCTCTCCGTTCAGGAATGCCACCGTGGCTGGTGTTTGCTCCAGCTGCGACAGCTTCAAGGTACTGAGATCAATACGGTTCACGTCAAACAACTTGTCCATCAATAACGGCACGCCACTGCCTGCGGTGCCCACATTGACACGCAAACCTTTGAGTTGCCCCAACGCGGTGAGCACACCATCAGGCGTTAACTTGGCCGCCGCATCGGCTTGGTAAAACAGCCACAACGGCTCCACAAACAAGCTGCCCAATGACTCGATGCTGCTGTCGGCTCTGCCATCTCCGCTACCACCCTGCACAAAGCCCAAATCCGCACGGCCATCACGCAGCATCTGCAGGTTGTGCGACGAGCCTTCACTGGGAATGAGCTGCACCGTGATGCCACTTTGCGCCAGCGCCTTGGCATAGCGGGTGCCGAATTCGGCATAGGCGCTTTGAGCTGGTCCGATGGCCAAACGCACATGTTTGGGCGGGTTGGGATCCAGCCACCAGTAGGCCAACACCAACAGGCCAACCGCCAGCAGTATGAATGGCCCCGCTGAGGCCAGCAGCGCGCGCAGCGTCACTAAAGAGTACCGAAGGGCTTGGGTCATGGTTTTTTAAACACTTTTCAAATGCTTCTCAAAAGCGTCAATCGGCATGGGCTTGCCAAACAAATACCCTTGGTAGGCATCGCAGTTTTGCGTGGCCAAAAAGTCTCTTTGCGCGGCGGTCTCAACACCTTCGGCAATCACCGTCAGGCCCAGGCTGTGGCCCAGTGCAATCACCGTGCGGGCAATAGCTGCATCATTGGGGTCAGTCATCAGGTCGCGCACAAAAGACTGGTCAATTTTGAGCTGGTCCAGTGGCAGGCGTTTCAAGTAAGACAGCGACGAGTAGCCCGTGCCAAAGTCATCCAATGAGAACCCAACGCCGCGCGCTTGCAGCACCGTCATCTTCTCAACCGTTCCTTCTACATCTTTCACCAACAAGCTCTCGGTCAGTTCCAGTTTGAGGCGATGCGGGTTGGCACCCGTGTAGTCCAGCAGGCCCATGACCTCCTGAACAAAATCTTGCTGCCGAAACTGGCGTGCGCTGACGTTGACGGCCAGTGTGAGGTGCGCCATGGCGGGCTGCTGCGCCCACGCGGCCAATTGGGTGCAAGCGGTTTCAATCACCCAGTGGCCCAGCGGCAAGATTTGGCCGGTTTCTTCGGCCAGGCCAATGAACTCTACCGGCGACACCATGCCCCGCACAGGATGTGGCCAGCGCAGCAAGACTTCGGCCCCTACGGTGGTGCCTGTGCGGTCGATTTGTGGTTGAAAATAAAGTTGAAATTGACCTTTGAGAATACCTTGGCGAATGTCCGTTTCCATCGCTACGCGGGCCGATACCACCGCCTGCATGGTGGGGTCAAAAAAGCGCAACGTGTTGCGCCCGCCAGACTTGGCCTGGTACATGGCCAGGTCAGCTTGCTTGAGCAATTCGTCGGTGGACTGTGGGTGGCCCGTGAACAGCGTCACGCCAATGCTGGGTGCAATGTTGTACTCGTGCCCCGCCAGCTGATAGGGCAAGTTGATCGTGGCCAGAATCTTCTCCCCTACCACCCGGGCCAGGTCCGCTGCGGTTTCGCGGTTGTCGCTGAGCTCTTCCAGCATTACCACGAACTCGTCACCCCCCAGACGCGCCACCGTGTCGCCGGTGCGCACGCATTCCACCAGACGCCGGCCTACCTGCTTGAGCAACAGGTCACCCATGTCGTGGCCCAGGGTGTCGTTAAGCGTTTTGAAATCGTCAAGGTCGATGAAATGCAGTGCCCCAATGTGGCCGCTGCGTGCACCGATGGCCAGCGCCTGGTGCAGGCGATCCAGCAGCAGGCGACGGTTGGGCAACTGGGTTAAGGGGTCAAAAAACGCGAGTTTTTTGATTTCTTCTTCTGCGGTCTTGCGCTCGGTGTTGTCCTCAAAGGTGTTGACGTAGTGGGTGATGGAGCCGTCATCGCCACGCACGGCAGTCATGGTGCGCCGGTCAGGGTAGATTTCACCGTTTTTACGGCGGTTCCAGACCTCACCGCGCCAAGACCCTGTGGTCATGGCCGTAGCCCATATGGTTTCGTAAAAAATCAGATCGTGGCGGCCTGAATCCAAAAAATCCAATGAGCTGCCCAACACTTCTTCACCGGTAAAACCAGTCATCTCCGTGAAGGCGGGGTTCACCCGCAGCACCAATTGGTTGGGGCCAGTGATCACCATTGCCTCTTGCGAGTTAAAGGCTGTTGCGGCCACCCGCAAGTCGCTCTCATTTTGTTTGCGCTGTGTGATGTCGCGGGCCAGTAGAACAAAGCGTGGCTCGTCATGCGCATCACCTGGTTTGCGGGACACCGAAATCTCAACCCAAAACTCGCCCGTGAGCCACTGAAACACAAACTCCAACCCCTCGGAACGCCCCGCTTCTTGTGCTACCTGTACCGCTTGCATGATCCGGTCAGCCGTTTGTGAGGGCATCACGTCTGAAAGGCGTTTACCCACGACCAGGCCCGGCGGCCGGATCACGTCTGCCCAACGAGGTGCGTGGTAGTCGTGGCACATGCCATTCAGGTCAATCTCGGCAATCATGTCAGGCACAGCATCCAGCGTGGCCTGCAATTTGTTCTGTGCCGCCACAATTTCGATGGTGCGCTTGAAGATCAAAAACTCCAGCCCTCGTTCATGGGCGCTGCGATCAACCAAGAGCCTAGCGGCGTAAGCCAGCAGCAGGCTGAAGGCCAAGCCGAGGGCGATCTGCACCGCCACGGTCAAGGGATTGCCCCAGCCCGCTTGCGGGGCCACGCTGAGTATCCAGCGGCCGTTGGGCAGCTCCAGACTCTGGTCAACCGGTGCCACCATGGCAGCGCCGCCGGAGGTCACAATGGTTTGCTTTAACCCCGTGTCCGGGTGAATGCGCCACAGCTCGTAACTCAAACTGCGCTGGGTGAGCTGCTCCAGCCGCGCGCCCTCCAACGCCTGCGGGAACCGAATCGCCACGCTGACGAATCCCCAAAACGTTGACTTGCCCGATGTGCCTTCCAGAAACACCGGCATGCGCCCCACCACGCCCAGCCCGCCCTGCACAAGATTTAGTGGTCCAGCCAGTGTGAGTTTGCGCGTCTGCTTGGCGATGAAGGCTTCCTTGCTCTGCACCGGGTCAGCCAGTTGGTTGAACCCTATGGACTTTTCGTTGCCAGCCAGTGGCATCACGCGCTGGATGATGCCACCGGGTGACAGTGCCACCGAGGCAATGCCGGGCGTTAAGGTAATTAGCTGACGTGTGACACCCTCAAAGTCGGGGATGTGACCTTCACCCTGGCGAATCAAGGCAGCCAGCGCATAGGTGATGGACAGCGCTCGCTCGATGGTGCTTTTAATGGCGTGGGTATGGTCTTTGGCCAGCGCGGCAATGCGCAGCCGCTCGTCCTCCTCCCGCCCCCGGTCAAGTTGCCAAATAACGCCGCTCGCAATGGCTGCCGCGAGCAAAAACACCGCGACTGCCACGAGTCGGCTGGGAGGGGATGTGGGTGCAGAGCCTGGAGTGGGCATAGAGAGGGGGTTAGAAATTAGTTGTGATCCTACTGCGCTTTGCCCGTGCCCCATTCGTGGGCGCTGGGCCAAGTCATGCCGTCCACTGTGATGCTGCGCGCAGCGAGAATAGCCCGCACCACAGCACGGGCGGTGACCTCGGCCGCCAGCGTGCTCAGTACCATCATGCTCTGTATTTGCCCGGATGCCCCAGTGCCCAGCGCAAACATCGTGTCGCCATCCAGCAGAGTGTGCACT
This sequence comes from Burkholderiales bacterium, assembly GCA_031419575.1. Classification (GTDB taxonomy): domain Bacteria; phylum Pseudomonadota; class Gammaproteobacteria; order Burkholderiales; family Burkholderiaceae_C; genus JANYCG01. The sequence goes on from JANOLC010000388.1 coordinate 6,321, forward strand.
GGGTTGATGCTGCGGGCTAGGCCGTCATGCGCCACCTGGGCCAGGCGGTGGGCTTGGGGTTTGGTCAATATCGCGTCAGTGGCCACCACACCGATGGTGGTGTTGGTGCCGGGCAGGGGCGACTGGGGCACCTCACCGGCAAGAATCGCTTGGCGAATGCCCATGCGCTTCAATCCATCCGCTGTACGTGCTCCGGCGATGACCAGACCCGTGTCCGTGTCCACAACGTCACCCACCGCATTGCAGGCCACGATGGCCCCTACGGTGATGCCGTGCAAGGTGATGGACGCGCTGCCAATGCCGCCTTTCATCGCACGCGCAATGCCAAACAGCTTGCCCACCAGCGCTCCGGCACCTGCGCCCACATTGCCCTCCAGCGGGGTGGCTTTGCGGGCAGCCTGGCACGCCGCGTAGCCCGCGCGCGCGTCCGGTCGAATACTGGCATCGCCCACGGCCAAGTCAAACAGCACGGCCGCCGGAACGATAGGCACCAGGCCCAGGCCAGTCCCCACGGGCAGGCCGATACCTTGCTCTTCCAGCCACTGCATCACGCCGCTGGCGGCATCCAGCCCCCACGCGCTGCCGCCAGACAGGGTGATGGCGTGTACGCGGTCCACCAAATTGCTGGGGTGTAGCAAATCGGTCTCGCGCGTGCCAGGCGCTGCACCACGCACGTCCACACCGCCGATGGCACCCCCGCGAGCGATGATCACTGTGCAGCCTGTGGGGCGGCGGGGGTCGGTGAAGTGGCCGACTTCAATGCCAGCCACCTGGGTGATGGCACCGGCGGGGGAGGGTAGGGGGGTCATAACGAGTCATTATCCATGGCCGGGCTGAAGGCCTTAGACCGATGGATTATGGGTAAAAAACCCTTAAAGTCCTTGCAAAATATCAATAGTTTGCTATGTTTATTGAAGCAACCCTCAATCCACCGCACTGAACCACGGTTGCACAAACGCAAACCACCCACCCACCGCGTACAGTGCCATGCTGACCCCAAAAACACGGGCCGAGAGCCGCCGTGTTGTCTGGCACGGCCGGGCCAGTGCCGGATCCAGCGGGCAGGGCGCGTGGCGGTTGCGCCATTGCAGCGCGCCGCTGGCCAGCAGCAGCATCAGCCCGGCCCCGGTGAACAGGACGGCCTTGTTCTCGCTCAGCTACACCAGTTGCGGCACAGCGGACACCACCGTGGACAAAGCCGCCCTGGCGCCCAGCGTGACCAGCAAGGCCGGTAAGGCGCAACACAGCAGCGTGCTGGAGCTGGCAAACAGGCTGACTATGGACGACCACAAACCGGATCGGCCAACGTCCTGGCTTGGTGGGGTTGGTGGGGTTGAGTGGCGTTGCACCGTCATGGTGACTTGCCCGGTGGCCATCGCCATACAAAGCTGACAGGCGGTGCAGCCGTGGAACAGCGACGTGCTGGCGCTGTCGTTGACACCAGCATTGGCCGAAAGGGGCCGCATCGGGCAGTCAGCAGGCATCTCAGACAGAACTTGACTGTCAAATTGGCTCGAAGCCCCCGTATTTGTTGAATAGTTCGCTATATTTTTCGTAGCGTTCAATTGATGAACTGCCATCGCCACAGTCATCACGTCCATTGCCCAGCCGCGAGCCGGCAGCACAGCAAACATGAGAATGACCAGAAGGTGGCGCATGGGGTGATGGACTGCGAAGGGCGCTCTAAGGTCCGCTGGATTTTCCCTGACCGCTCAAGAAGTATGCATGCGGCAATAGCAGTAGACGAACTGCTGTTGCTGGCCCCCAGGCGTCTGATGAGACTCTTGATGGTGATGGACCAGCGTGAAGGCGGCACCAAACTCGCCGTGCAGTGCATCGGCGCTGTAGCGCATCACGGGCAGGCCGCTGCATTGCGTGGGCCCATCTTCGGCAAAGGTGGCGACGATCACGTGGCCACCGGGTTTGACCGAGCGCAGCACCGAGGCCACATAGGCCGCACGTTGTTCGGGTTCGGTCAAAAAATGAAAGACCGCCCGGTCGTGCCAGACATCGTAGGCGTGTACGGGTAGATCGGTACGGGTGATATCTGCCGCGATCCACTGCACACCTTGACCCTGATCTCCCAAGCGTTGCCGGGCGGTCTGCAAGGCGGATTCGGCCAAGTCCAGCACAGTCAGGTTGTGATAACCGGCTGCCAGCAGGTCATCAACCAGTTTGGAGGCCCCACCGCCCACGTCAATGATGGATGCGGATTGGGGCACGCCCGTGTTCCTGATCAACTGCAAGGAGTGGTCCGCGTGAGGCTGGTACCAGCTGACCGTATCCGTTGCCTTGGTCGAATAAACGGTATCCCAGTGGTTTTGTGAATTCATGGTGGTCTCGGTACTACGGATAGGCCGCCTTGACCTCCTGTCGCACCAGGTAGCGTAACCCGTTTTCGCTCATGTCCACCAATGGCTTGCCGTTCACGTAGAACGTGGGCGTTTTCTGCACCTGCAGGGTCATGACATCACTCGTGTCCTGCTTGAGCACGGCGACGATGCCGGGGCTTTCCATGTCGCGCTTTGCCTTTTCAACGTCCAGGCCCACGGGTTTCAAAATCTCCCAAAGGCGTTGCACCTGGGGGTTGCTGTGTTCTGCCCACTCGGGTTGGGTGCGCATCACTTCCTCCAGCACTTGCCAATACAAGCCCTGCGCTTTGGACGCCTCCAGAATTTTGACCACGATGTCTGAATCTTTGTGAAACGCGGCGTAGCGCAACACCAGCCGTAACTTGCCGGGGTTCTCGGCCAGGATGGATTTCACCAGCGGGTAAAACGCCCGGCAGGCTTCGCAGGAGGGGTCGAAAAATTCGACGAGGGTGACCTTGGCATCACTGGCCCCCGTGCTGGGCGAATGAAACTGCACCAGCGAACCCGTGTTTTTGGCAGCGGCATCGGCACGAACTTCCACGGTCTTCTTTTGGTAGGTGAACATGCCAAATACAAACATGGCAATCACCACCGCCACGGTACTGATCAAGACTAAATTTTTCTTCATACAACACTTTTCTTTCCACAAATAAACAAACCCGACAACAGGGCGGCAAAGGCCAGCAGTGACATCAACGGAATGGTCACAAACCCCCACAGCGCCAGCTTCACATCCGCGCAAGACACATCTTTGCCACATGGCTGAATGCTCTTTGGGATGAAGCCCAAATACAGCAAGCAGTGGTAGGCCGCCAACACCAGGCCGATCAGTGCCAGCGGCTTGGCGTACTTCAGCACCCCCGCGTCACGGGCTTGCAACCCCACCCCAAGCACGACCACCAGCGCATACATGGGAATGCGCTGGTACCAGCACAACACGCAAGGTACGTAGTCCATCACTTCGCTTAGAAACAGGCTGCCCGCTGTGGCGACCAAGGCCAGCACCCAGCAGATGAACAGCACCGACCATTGGCGGGCGTTGGTTTTTTGGTTGAAGTCAAGTGGCATGGTGCTTCTCCGTTCCGGGTTGGGTCTGGCGGCCTTGTTGCCAAGCGCCCATCACCAGCAATAGCGCTGCAATGCAGACGCAGATGTCTGCCAGGTTGAACGCGGGCCAGTGCCAGTTGCGCCAATAAATGTCGAGGTAGTCAACCGCGGCCCCCGTGTGCACCCGGTCCGCCCCGTTGCCCAGCGCACCGACCATCAGCAAGGCATAGGCCAGCGCCTCCAGCCGGGATGCAACGCCGCACCAAAGCAACACGCCCAGCACCGTGCTCACGGCCAATGCAAGGGCGGTGAAGAAGTAGCGTTGCCAGCCACCGGCATCTGCCAAAAATGAGAAGGCCGCGCCGGGATTGAGCGCGTAGACCCAGTTGAACCCCGGCACGATGGCAATGCTGTCGTGGAGCTGCATGGTTTGCATCACACCAAATTTGATCGCCTGGTCCATAGCCCATAACAAGGCGGCCAAACCCAACCAGCGCCAGCGCACAACGGGTTCAGAAGTGATGGGCGTCATGGCTTGTACGGGTCTTTGAAGCTGGCCTTGGCAGTCACATTCACCATTTGCTTTTGGCCTTTGGCGTTCATGAATTCCAGTTGCAGCGGCACCGTGTCTCCGGCTTTGATGGTTTGCTCCAGCTCCATCATCATCAGGTGATAGCCGCCCGATTTGAGTTCTACCGGCTTGTTGGCGGGGATGTCCAGGCCATTGAGGTGCGCGCGCATTTTCATCACGTCGCCTGCCATTTCCATTTCATGAATCTCGTTGGTTTTGGCCACCTTGGTGGTCACCACCATCAGCTTGACGGGCTCCGACGACGTGATCTTCATGAACGCGCCGGTCGCCTGCTGCTGGGGCACGGTGGCCCGTACCCAGGCGTTCTCAATTTTGATTTGTGCAGGCGTGTTGGCCGCAAAACCCATGAGGGCCAGCGAGGCCAGCCAAATTTGCAGTATTTTCATTGATGGGGTCTTTCAGGGTGTGAAATGGCAGTGAATATCATTGAGACTAATTGCTACCATTTGTATAGCTAACTATCTATATTTGACAGGGACTTTAGGCCTATTTTTGCCTATTTGAACCGAACCAGCCGCGATCCATTGGCCACCACCAGCAAACTCGCCCCCACGTCCGCAAACACAGCCATCCACATCGTGCCGGTGCCGGTCAATGTCAAGATCAGAAAAACCGCCTTGATGCCCAAAGCCAGCACGATGTTTTGAATCAGCAGTGCGTGTGTTTTACGGGACAGGCGCACAAAGCGGGGCAGCTTGCGCAGGTCGTCATCCATCAGGGCCACGTCGGCCGTCTCTATCGCCGTGCCAGTGCCAGCTGCGCCCATGGCAAAGCCAATGTCGGCACGGGCCAGGGCCGGGGCGTCGTTGATGCCGTCACCCACCATACCCACGGCACCGGCCGTGGCTAGTTTGCCTTCGATGACTTTGAGCTTGTCTTCGGGCAACAGGTCGCCACGGGCTTCGTCGATGCCAACTTGGGCGGCGATGGCCTCGGCCGTGTGCACGTTGTCGCCGGTGAGCATGAGGGTTTTGATGCCCAGGGCGTGCAGTTCTTCAATGGCCTGACGGCTGCTGTCTTTGACGGTATCGGCCACGGCGAACAGGCCCACGACACCTGTCGCACTCGTTTTTTCACCACCTTCTACTTCTGCACTGGCCAGCAGAATGACGGTTTTGCCTTGCATTTCCAAAGCCGACAAACGTGCTTCCAACCCGTCCGAGCACAGCCCCAGCTCATGGATCAGGCGGTGGTTGCCTAAGTAGTACAGATTGCCGTTGATCACGCCCTTGGTACCACGCCCCGGCAAGGCTTCAAAGCCCTGCACATTGAGC
>JANOLC010000389.1:0-9292 GCA_031419575.1 Burkholderiales bacterium
CCGAGCCGCAAGCCGGTAGCGATTTGGCCATGGTGCGCAGTCGCGGCGAACCCCAGCCCGATGGTACCTACAAGATTTTTGGCACCAAGATATTCATCACCTATGGTGAACACGACATGGCCGAGAACATTGTCCATCTGGTGCTGGCACGCGTAGTCGGTGCGCCGGAAGGCGTGAAGGGCATCAGCCTGTTTGTGGTGCCCAAATTCATGGTGAATAAGGATGGCTCGTTGGGCCGCCGCAACGATGTGCACTGCGTGAGCATCGAACACAAGATGGGCATCAAGGCCAGCCCCACCGCCGTGCTCCAATATGGCGACCATGGCGGTGCCGTAGGCTATATCGTCGGCCAGGAAAACCGTGGCCTGGAGTACATGTTCATCATGATGAATGCGGCCCGTTTTGCAGTCGGCGTGCAGGGCATTGCGGTGGCCGAACGGGCCTACCAGAAGGCCGCACAGTTCGCCCGTGACCGCGTACAGAGCCGCCCGGTGGATGGCTCGATCACGGCCAGTGCGCCCATCATTCACCACCCCGACGTGCGCCGTATGCTGATGACCATGCGGGCGTACACCGAGGGTTGCCGCGCCATGTCGGCCGTGGCGGCGGCTGCCTACGACGCAGCGCATCACCACCCCGATGCCGACACGCGCAAACAAAACGCTGCGTTTTACGAGTACCTGGTGCCGCTGGTCAAAGGCTACAGCACCGAGATGAGCCTGGAAGTCACCTCCCTGGGTGTGCAAGTGCACGGTGGTATGGGTTTCATCGAGGAAACCGGTGCGGCGCAGTATTACCGCGACGCCAAGATTTTGACCATTTACGAAGGCACAACCGCCATTCAGGCCAATGACCTGGTCGGTCGCAAAACCGCGCGTGATGGCGGGCAAACTCCCAAGGCTATCGCGGCGCAAATTGCAGCGGCTGAAGGCGAGTTGATCAGCAGTGGCACGCCTGACGCGCTGGCTGTCGCCAAGCGTTTGAAGGCCGCCCGCGAGGCGTTTCTGGATGTGGTGAATTTTGTGTCCGGTGGCGCTCGCTCTTCTCCCAATGCCGTGTATGCAGGCAGCGTGCCTTACCTGATGCTGGCGGGCAATCTGGTCGCGGGATGGCAACTGGCGCGCGCGCTGCTGGCGGCCCAGACGGAACTCAAAGCCGGCGTGGACGCTGGTTTCATGACCGCCAAAATCGTCACCGCCCGCTTTTACGCCGACCACATTCTGTCGAAAGCGCCCGGTATTCGCGACAGCATTGTGGACGGTGCGGAGAGCGTCACCGCACTGGCGCTGGACGCGTTCTGAGCGGCTCAGGCCAGCTAGTCGCCTACGAGTCATCTACTACCAAATAAATAGCAAACTATTCAATGGTGGCGGGGACTTGAGGAATTTTTATGGATCATATTTGATTTTTAAGCCTTTCCGTCACCCTACTTGTCCTACTCGCCTTATTTCTGGAGATTTCATGTCCAAGCTTCCTGCGCCCCTTAACGACCTGCCCCTGCCCATCATTGGCTCACCCCTGTTCATCATCAGCACGCCCAAGCTGGTGATTGCCCAGTGCATCGCCGGTGTGGTGGGCGCCATGCCCGCACTCAACGCCCGCCCCGCTGAGCAGCTGGAGGCGTGGTTGATTGAAATCACAGAGACCTTGGCGGCCTATAACAAGTCTCATCCTGACAAGCCCGCAGCACCCTTCGCCATCAACCAGATCGTGCACAAAAGCAATGACCGCCTGGCACACGAAATGGCCATGTGCGTCAAGTACAAGGTGCCCATCATCATCACCTCGCTGGGTGCGCGTGAGGACATCAATGCCGCCGCCCACAGCTATGGCGGCGTGGTACTGCACGACATCATCAACAACAAACACGCTCACAAAGCCATTGAGAAGGGTGCTGACGGCCTGGTCGCCGTCGCCGCTGGGGCAGGGGGCCACGCCGGGGTGAAGAGCCCGTTTGCGCTGATTCAGGAAATCCGCCAGTGGTTTGACGGCCCGATTGCCTTGTCAGGTGCCATCTCCACGGGCGACGCCGTGTTGGCCGCGCAAGCCATGGGCGCTGACTTTGCCTACATTGGCTCGGCCTTTATTGCCACGGAAGAAGCCCGTGCGGCGGATGCCTACAAGCAATCCATCGTGGACAGCAACTCGGACGACATCGTCTACAGCAACCTGTTCACCGGCGTGCACGGCAACTACCTGGCACCCAGCATTCGCAATGCCGGCATGGACCCCGACAACCTGCCCGCCAGCGACCCCAGCAAGATGGACTTTGGCGGCGACAAGTCCAAAGCCTGGAAAGACATCTGGGGCTGTGGCCAAGGCATTGGTGCCATCGACAAGGTGCAAAGCACGGCGGACTATGTGGCCCAGCTCAAGCGTGAATACGTGGCGGCCAAAGCGAGATTGATGCAGCGTCAATACGCTTAATGGAGCGCCAATACAGCTAGCGCTGTGAGCCGCTCCTTCTTAGGCAACAATGAATGGCTTATTTGTGGTTTGAAGGAGTGACGTTTGACTGAGATGGTGATGTGGCTGGTTCTGATACTGGCCGTGGTGAATGCTGGTGTTTTGATCTGGCTGGCCTTGTTCAATTTGCGCACTTCCGTCAAACCCGAAACCCGCAACCCGCAACTGGACAATTTGGAGCGCGAACTGCGTCGCGACATCACCGAATCGTCCCGCACCGCCCGCCAGGAGTTGCAGCAGACCCTGGCCAGCTTTCAGCAAACGCTGGTCACCCAAGGGGCTGAGGCCACCCGCACCCAAAACACCCAGATCGACGCGTTTGGCCAGCAACTCACGCTGCTGCAAAAAACGCTGTCTGACACGCTGACCCACCAGCTCTCTTCTTTGAGCGAATCCAACGCACGGCGCATGAACGAGGTGCGCGAAACGTTGGAGAAGCAACTCGCCTTGCTGCAAATCACCAACGCGGCCAAGCTCGACGAGATGCGTGCCACGGTGGACGAGAAGCTGCAAACCACCCTGCAAGCCCGTCTGGGTGAAAGCTTCAAACAAGTCGCAGACCGACTGGAACAGGTGCACAAAGGCTTGGGTGAAATGCAAACGTTGGCGCAAGGTGTGGGTGACCTCAAACACCTGTTGACCAACGTTAAAACACGCGGCATCTTTGGTGAAGCGCAGCTCGGTGCCTTGCTGGAACAGGTGTTTGTGCCCGACCAGTACGCGGTGCAGATCGCGACCCGCCCGGGCAGCAAAAGCGTAGTCGACTTTGCCATCAAACTGCCGGGCAAATCCCTCAATGGCGAACCGCTGTGGCTGCCGATTGATGCCAAATTCCCCAACGAAGATTACGAACGCTTGCTTGAAGCCCAGGGCCGTGCCGATGTGGCCGGGGCCGAGGCGGCGGGCAAAGCGCTGGAGCAGCGCATTCGGCTGGAAGCCAAGTCGATGGTGGAGAAATACGTTGAACCACCCTTCACCACCGACTTTGCGATTCTGTTTTTACCCACCGAAGGCCTGTATGCCGAGGTGCTGCGCCGCCCCGGTTTGATGGAAGCCCTGCAGCGCGACTATCGCATCACGCTGGCGGGGCCCACCACCTTGCTGGCCATGCTTAGCTCGCTGCAAATGGGTTTCAGAACTCTGGCGCTGGAAAAGCGCAGCAGCGAGGTCTGGCAAGTGCTGGGTGCCGTCAAGACCGAGTTTGGCAAGTTTGGCGATGTACTGGCCAAGGTCAAATCACAAACCGAGACCGTGCTCAACACCCTGAACAGTGCCGAGACGCGCAGCCGTGCCATGGGCCGCGTGTTGCGACAAGTGGAAGCCTTACCAGAAGGGCAATCGCAAGCCTTGCTTCCGGTGGACCGGGATGCCGACGATGCAGCAGCGGGCTGATTCGCGCATGGCGCTGGCGCGCTTGATTGCCGGCCATGTGTGCATTCACGCCAGTATGGCCGGTATGCGCATGGCCGCGCCCTTGCTGGCGTTGCGCGAGGGGTTCAGCCCGCTCGCCGTGGGCGTGTTGTTGTCATTGTTCGCACTGACCCAGGTGTTTTTGTCTCTGCCTGCTGGCCGGTTTGCAGACCGCCATGGGCTCAAACGACCGGTGGGTTTGTCAGTCTTGGCGGCGGCTGTGGGTGCCGGTTTGGCGGTAGTGTTCCCGGTGTTCCCCGTGCTGTGCCTGAGCGCCATGATGACGGGTGGGGCTACCGGTGTGGCCTCACTGTCACTACAGCGCCACGTCGGGCGTGCGGCCAAAAGCCCAACCGAGTTGAAGCAGGTTTTCAGCTGGTTGTCGATTGGTCCGGCCATCTCCAATTTTTTGGGACCTTTGTCCGCCGGGTTGTTGATTGACCACGCGGGGATCTGGTTGGGTGGTCAAGCGGCGGACCTGAATGGTTTTCGCGGGGCGTTCTTGCTGATGTCGCTGCTGCCCCTGTGCACTTGGTTGTGGGTACGGCACACGGTGGAGCTGCCCGCGTTGGCTGCGCCAGCGAATGCCAAGTCATTCAAGGCCTGGGAATTGATGCGCGAGCCGATGATGCGCCGCTTGATGCTGGTGAACTGGCTGCTGTCGAGTTGTTGGGATGTGCACACGTTTGTGGTGCCTGTGATCGGGCATGAGCATGGTTTCAGCGCTTCTGTGATCGGTGCAATTCTGGGGGCCTTTGCCATTGCTGCTACATCGGTACGGGTGGTGATGCCGCTGTTTGCAGAGCGCTTAAAAGAATGGATGGTGGTGTCCATCGCCATGGCTGTCACTGCCGTTTTGTTTGCGGTCTACCCCATGATGAATACGCCACTGGCAATGGGCTTCTGCTCGGTCTTGCTGGGCTTGGCGCTCGGTTCCGTGCAGCCCATGATCATGAGCACCCTGCACCAAATCACCCCGGAGGCGCGTCATGGCGAAGCCTTGGGTCTGCGCCTGATGGCCATCAACGGCTCCAGCGTGGTCATGCCCATGCTGTTTGGCACCGCAGGCACGGTGGTGGGTGTGTCGGTGGTGTTCTGGTTTGTCGGGGCCGCCGTCGGGCTGGGCAGCCAGGCGGCGTGGAAGATGCGGCCTACCCCACACGCCCGCAAGCATTAGCCCAGGTGATTCAGCGAGGCGATTCGGCCTATTCCGTTGTCAGGCCGTAAAACTTGCGAATAGCATCCCATGCATCCTGCGGGTCATCCACATAGGTGATCAGGTCAAGATCTTCCGGAGAGATCGCACCCTCTTCAACCAGCACGTCAAAGTTCAGCAAGCGCTTCCAGTAGTTGGTGCCAAAGAGCACGATGGGCACGGGCCTGGCCTTGCGGGTCTGTACCAGCGTGATGACTTCAAACAGCTCGTCCAGCGTGCCAAACCCGCCGGGGAAGGCCACCAGCGCCTTGGCGCGCATCATGAAATGCATCTTGCGCAAAGCAAAGTAATGGAACTTGAAGCTCAACGACGGCGTGACGTACGGATTGGCATTTTGTTCATGGGGCAGGGCGATATTCAGGCCCACCGTTAATGCCCCCATCTCATGCGCACCCCGGTTGGCAGCTTCCATAATGCCGGGCCCACCGCCCGTGGCGATGAACAGGCGCTCAGCCAGCGGCTTGCGCGCGCTGTACCCGGCCACCAAGCGTGCAAACAGCCGGGCCTGGTCGTAATGCACGGCGTTGCGAACATGCCGCTGGGCCAATGCAATGGCCGCTGCATCGCCACCGGTTTGTGCCAGTGCCAGGGATTTGGCCGCATCCTCCGGTGCCGGGAAACGGGCGCTGCCGAACACCACGACCGTGCTCTCAATGCCTTGTACAGCCTGGTCCAGGTCAGGCTTCAACATCTCCAGCTGAATCCGAATGCCGCGCGTTTCCCGGCGCAATAAAAATTCGGGGTCTGAGAACGCCAGGCGGTGGGCGTCTGCGTGCAGCATGTTGCCTTTGGTGGCGTGGTCTTGCAACTCGGCCCAGGCATCTACCAGACGCCGTGCGCTGAGGTCTTCAGTCAGATTTTGTGTGTTTTCCATGGGGGTATTTTGCATAAAGCAAAAGGCTCCCGCAGGAGCCTTTTGCTTGAATCGAAAACCTTTTGAGTCCAATTAGACGCGTTTGCGGTATTCCCCAGTCCGCGTGTCAATCTCAACCTTGTCGCCCTGCGCCACAAAAATCGGCACGCCGATCTCGAATCCGGTGGCAATCTTGGCAGGCTTAAGCACTTTGCCGGAGGTGTCGCCCTTGACCGCAGGCTCGGTCCAGGTGATTTCGCGCTCGACGCTGGTGGGCAGTTCGACCGAGATGGCTTTGCCGTCGTAGAACACCACTTCAACGGCCATGCCATCTTCAAGGTAGTTCAGCGAATCGCCCATGTTTTCGGCTTCCACTTCGTATTGGTTGAACTCCTCGTCCATGCAGATATACATGGGGTCGGCAAAGTAAGAGTAGGTGCAGTCCTTTTTGTCCAGAATGACTTGGTCCATCTTGTCGTCCGCCTTGAAGACCACTTCGGTGCCGAAGTTGGCGATCAGGCTTTTGAGCTTCATGCGCACGGTGGCGGAATTGCGGCCACCACGGCTGTATTCGGTTTTGAGCACGACCATCGGGTCTTTGCCATGCATGATCACGTTGCCTGCGCGGATTTCTTGAGCAATTTTCATAGCGATTTACTTCTGCTTTCTACAAATGGGCCAACAGGCAGGGAAGGCACTGCTAGGCGCTGGATGGTGCCCAGGATTAGGCGGATGCCCCGATTTGGGCAGTTGCGCTGTTTGCGCAAAGCCTTCAATTTTAACGGTTTTTAGCCACGAAATTGATCAGCTGAGTCGCCAGGCTGTCCTGCTGAAGCAGCCGGGTACGGGCAGCGAGCGCAATGGCTTGCCAGTTTTGCAACGCCAGTTCGGGCAGAGAAGCAGACTCGCTGCCATCACCCGCGCCGTTCCAGAGAATGTGCATCTGGCGCAGACCGGCATCTGCACCCAACATGTCCAAAAAGGCGTCGAGCTTGACGTGGTGTGCGCCATCAGTCTGCGGGTAAATCTGCCAGACGAAGGGCTTGCCAGCCCAAATGGCCCGCACCAACGAGTCCTCACCGCGCACAAAATTCAGATCGCAGGCCCAAAGCAGCTCGTCAAACTGATGCTGGGTGAGTGGAGGTAAGTATGAAATTGATAGCGAACTATTTATATTCGACGGGGACTTCAGACATTTTTTACGCTCAAAACTAGCCAGAACGGCCGCTTGAGCCCGTCCGGCGGTCACCAGCAACTGGGTGGGGATGCCGTCTGCCACCAGCGCGTCGAGCAAGATGTCCAACACGGGCGGCTCGTAGCAAAACAAGGATACCCATCGTCGGGGGTGAGGGGTTCCCGTGCCGGGGTTGACGATACCCAGCGCGTCCAGCCACGCCTCGCGATCAAACACTGCTTGCCGTTGCTCTAGCTCTATTTCCCGAATCAGACCGCCCGTACCCGCCGTGAAGCCGGGGTAAAAAAAGTGTTTGATTAAACCTGCGCCAGGGCCAAGCATCACCGGCGAGGGCAGGCCATGGCTGCGCACCACAAACGACTCGGCGGACAGGTATTCCAGGTTAATCCAAGCATGTTTAAGGCCTGTAGTCCCCGTCGAATATTCATAGTTGGCTATTATTTCAGGAGCAATCTCGCAGCCGAAAGCCTCCACCAACACGTCGCCTGCCGTCCATCCGGCCAGGTCGATAGGCTCTGCCCAAGGCCGCACTTCAACGTCAGGACAACCCAGTGGGGCCATCCACGCCAGAGCGCTGGCATCGTCCACCCACAGCCGCACGACCTCACCGCGTGCGGCCAAGTCAGCGCTTAGGCGCCAGCACACGCCAATATCGCCAAAGTTGTCGATGACCTTGCAGAAAATATCCCAACGCACAAATGCACTCCCACCGCAAAGCGCGGATTGTCCACAATACGCCCCATGCAAGATTTGCCAGACCTTACTTCAGACGACACCCACCCCGCCCACCCCGAGCAATTGCTGACCGATGTGGCGGGCCTGCCGCCGCTGCCGGGCGTGTACCGCTATTTCGATGCCGACGGCATGGTGCTGTACGTGGGCAAGGCCATCAACCTCAAGAAGCGGGTGTCGAGCTACTTCCAGAAGAACCATGGCGGCACGCGCATTGGCCACATGGTCAGCAAAATTGTGCGCATGGAGACCACGGTGGTGCGCTCTGAGGCCGAGGCGCTGCTGCTGGAAAACAACCTCATCAAGACGCTCAACCCCAAGTACAACATCCTGTTTCGGGACGACAAAAGCTATCCGTATTTGAAGATTTCGGGGTCCCCCGCAGGCAAAGCGTGGGGCGGGAAGGGACGCAGCCAGGGAAAGAACGAAGGTACGGGCGAAGGTGCAGGTGAGGTCGTTGACGAAGGCAGGCGCGACGGGAACGCTGCGTCAGCCCCGACAGCACCCGCCGCATCAATTTTCCCCCGCATCTCCTACTACCGCGGCGCAGTCGAGAAAAAACACCATTACTTCGGCCCGTACCCAAGCGCCTGGGCGGTCAAAGAAGCGATTTTGCTGATGCAGAAAGTTTTCCGCCTGCGCACCTGTGAAGACTCGGTGTTCAGCAACCGCACGCGCCCCTGCCTGCTGTACCAGATCAAGCGCTGCTCGGCACCGTGCGTGGGACACATCAACGCCGAAGACTATGCGCATGACCTGGCCAATGCGGGAAAATTTCTCCACGGCGAAACCCGTGCGGTGATGGGCGCGCTGGAGGCCCGCATGGTGCTGCATGCACAGCGGCTGGAGTTTGAGCAGGCGGCCGAGCTGCGCAACCAGGTGTCGGCGCTGTCCCGCGTGATGCACGAGCAGTCGGTGGACAACCTGGCAGACCGCGACGTGGACATACTCGCAGTCAAGGTGCAGGGCGGGCGCGCGTGCGTCAACCTGGCCATGGTGCGCGGGGGCCGCCATCTGGGCGACCGGCCGTATTTTCCAGTGCATGTGGATGATGCGTCCGGGGTGTATCTGGACGACGCGCCAGGTACGGACGCAGATGCCGCAGCGGATGCCGGTGCACACGCTGGAGCTGGAGCCGACGCCAGCGCCGCTAGTGGTGTCGATACGCCATCCGTGCCGCCGGTTTCAGTCGAAAAGCTGGTGCTGGAGGCCTTTGTCGCGCAGCACTACATTGACGTGGCGGTGCCGCCGTCACTGGTTACCAGTGAGCCCATCAGCAAGGTGCTGCTCGCTGCGCTGTCGCTTCAGTCCGGCGTCAAGGTGAGCGCCGTACACCAGCCGCGCGAGCAGCGCCGCATCTGGCTTGAGATGGCGCAGACCAATGCCAATCTGCAACTGGCGCGTCTGCTGGCAGAGGAAG
>JANOLC010000390.1:0-1790 GCA_031419575.1 Burkholderiales bacterium
AGTGGCAACACACCGGCAGAATTTGCCAAGTTCATTGATGATGAAACCAAAAAATGGGCGCCTGTGGTGAAGGCTTCTGGCGCGAAAGTGGATTGAATCTGGGTACTTTCTTGTCTACACCCCCCAAACAATCTCCTTACCCGCTGCCTCGCATTTGCGCAGCATCTCAATGAACGGATGCGCGCGCTGGCGCAGCGTGATGGCGTCAAAGCCCGGCGCACTGCGCCCTTCTTTCAAGGCCAGTTCAATCGCCGCTTTCCTATCAGCCTCCTCCTGCGCGATGGCCGCATTCAGCGCCGCAATTGCCCCCGCCATTTGCGCGGGCAAGATGATGCCTTTTGACTCTGCGTCATTGCCCATGATTTGCAGCACCTGCTTGCCATTGGGCTGCAACATGATCACATCGCCCGCCGCTTTTGATTTGAATTTGTAGAGCATGGTCTGAAAAAGTCTGGGTGGATAAAAAGTAGGAAACAACTTTCATTGTGCGCTTTGACGCTGGTCGGGTTCTGGTCTGCAGGTTCGTCGTATCTCGACGTGTTTTTTGGTTGACATGATATTTGGTTTAGGTCTAAACTAAATATCATGAACATCCTTTGCATTGGCGGCGGCCCCGCGGGTCTGTATTTCTCCATCCTGATGAAGCTGCAAAACCCGGCGCATCGCATCACGGTGGTCGAGCGCAACAAGCCATTCGACACTTTTGGCTGGGGCGTGGTGCTGTCAGACCAGACGCTGGGCAACCTGCAAGCGGCAGACCCGGTCTCTGCCAAGGTGATTGGTGAGGCCTTCAACCACTGGGACGACATTGAGGTGTTTTTCAAGGGCCGCAGTGTCAAGTCCAGTGGCCACGGGTTTTGCGGCATTGGGCGCAAGCGCCTGCTCAACATCCTGCAGGATCGCTGCATCGAATTGGGCGTCGAGCTGGTGTTTGAAGTGGATGTGACAGATGACCAGGCCCTGGCGGTGCAGTATCAGGCGGAGTTAGTGATTGCCAGCGATGGCCTCAACAGCCGCATCCGCAACCGTTATGCCGCCACCTTTGAGCCCGATGTCGATGTTCGCCAGTGCCGCTTTGTCTGGCTGGGCACCCACAAGGCCTTCGATGCGTTCACCTTTGCGTTCGAACAAACCGAGCATGGCTGGTTTCAGGCGCATGCGTACAAGTTTGATGCCGACACCTCGACCTTCATCGTGGAGACGCCAGAAGCGGTCTGGAAGGCACACGGCCTGGAGGACATGAGCCAAGCCGATGGCGTGGCGTTCTGCGAGCGTCTGTTCTCAAAGTATCTGGACGGTAACGCGCTGATCAGCAACGCCCAGCATTTGCGCGGCTCGGCCAACTGGATCCGGTTTCCGCGTGTGATGTGCAAGACCTGGGTGCACTTTGAGGTTTTGCCGCACCAGCGTGTGCCGATCGTGCTGATGGGGGACGCGGCCCACACCGCGCATTTTTCGATCGGCAGCGGCACCAAGCTGGCGCTCGAAGACGCGATCGACCTGGCCAACGCCTTTGCGACCGGCGCCGGTGCGGCGGGCGAGACGCCCGACATGGACGCGGTGTTGCAGCACTACGAAGCGCGGCGCAGCGTGGAGGTGCTCAGGATCCAGAACGCGGCGCGCAACTCGACCGAGTGGTTCGAAAACGTCACGCGTTACACCGGTATGGAGATCGAGCAGTTTGCCTATTCGCTGCTGACCCGGTCGCAACGTATCAGCCACGAGAACCTGCGCCTGCGTGACCACGCCTGGCTGGAAGGTTTCGAGCAGTGGATGGCGCGCCATTTGCC
>JANOLC010000391.1:0-13911 GCA_031419575.1 Burkholderiales bacterium
CTGTATTACGCACCTGACCCGTCGAGCCAGATTGCCTGCACCATCGGCGGCAATGTGGCGGAAAACTCGGGCGGCGTGCATTGCCTGAAATACGGCCTGACAGTGCACAACATCCTGAAGGTCAAAGGCTTCACCATGGACGGTGAAGAGGTCGAGTTTGGCAGCGACGCGCTCGACAGCCCCGGCTACGATTTGCTGGCCGTGGTGATTGGCAGCGAAGGCATGCTGGCCGTGACCACCGAGGTCACCGTCAAGCTCATCCCCAAGCCGCAGCTGGCGCGCTGCATCATGGCCAGCTTTGATGACCTGCGCAAGGCAGGCGACGCGGTGGCGGCCGTCATCGCGGCGGGCATCATCCCCGCCGGGCTGGAGATGATGGACAAGCCCATGACCGCTGCCGTAGAGGACTATGTGCACGCGGGTTATGACTTGACCGCCGAAGCCATTTTGCTGTGCGAAAGCGATGGCACACCGGAGGAGGTGGAGGAAGAAATTGGCCGCATGTCGCAAGTGCTGATCGCCGCCGGGGCCACACAGATTGCCGTGAGCCAAAGCGAGGCCGAGCGATTGAAATTTTGGAGCGGTCGCAAAAACGCCTTCCCCGCCAGTGGGCGCATCAGCCCAGATTACATGTGCATGGATTCGACCATTCCCCGCAAACGCGTGGCCGACATCTTGCTGGCGATTGCCGAAATGGAAAAGAAATACCAGCTGCGTTGCGCCAACGTGTTTCACGCAGGCGATGGCAACCTGCACCCGCTGATCTTGTTTGATGCCAACGATGCCGACCAGTTGCACCGCTGCGAGTTGTTTGGCGCCGAGATTCTGGAAACCAGTGTGGCCATGGGTGGCACAGTGACGGGTGAACATGGCGTGGGCGTGGAGAAGCTCAACAGCATGTGTGTGCAGTTCAGCGCGGAAGAAAACGAGCAGATGTTTGGCGTGAAGCGAGCCTTTGACCCCAAGGGTTTGCTGAACCCCGGCAAGGTGATTCCCACGCTGAACCGCTGTGCCGAGTACGGCAAGATGCTGGTGCGTGGCGGGCAGATCAAGCACCCGGACTTGCCGCGTTTTTAACCTGCTGGACCGGCTTAAAACCCCAAGGAGGCTAGAAGGTCGTCAACGTCGTTTTGCTGCATGGCCTTGTCTGCCGTTTGCGGGCCTTTCAGCGTGTGCGTGTCGACGTTGGCGGCAGTCGCAGCATCAGGCAGGGGGCTGCCGTCCGCCGTAGTACCCAACACCGTAGCGGCTGCGGCATCGGCGATGTCTTTGGGTGCGCTTTCCAGTAGCAGGCGCACCAGTTGCACCTCGGTGCGGGTGATGATGTCTATGACCTTTTTGATCACCTGACCCGACAAGTCCTGAAAATCCTGCGCCATCATGATGTCGCTCAGCGCCGAGGCCTGGCTGTGCGCAAAGTCGGCGGAGCGGTCGGCAAACTTGCCACACACCACCATCATGGCGCGGGCACGCTCCAGCGTCAGGTCCTCTGCTTTGGCCATTTTGGCGAGTGATTGCGCCAGCTCATGGCCGCGTTTGGCCAGGTCGTCGCAGGCGGGCTTGGCTTCATCGACCAAGTTGAGCACTTTATTGGCCGCGTCCTCAGTCATCTTGCCGATGTAGGCCAGCCGGTCACGCGCATCGGGCGTTTCGTCCACGATGCTCTTGATCTGGTGGCCCCCCAGCGCGGACATGGCTTCGTGCATTTCGCGGGTGATAGTACCCAAGCGACTGAATGCGTCTTCTTTGCTGAGGGAGGTGGTCATGGTGCTGTCGGTCAAAAATGTGGAGGTATCGAGGCTTGGCGTTGTTGCCTGGCAATGTCAAGCGAAAACACTACCGCACTCGGTTGGGGTCCGGTTTGCTGGTCGCGCCACTCAGCAGGTACAGGCCAAACAGCACCACGATGATGCCATCGACCAGTGCGGCGGGGCGCAAAGCCGTCATGAAGGCATCACCCCAACCGGCCAGCACAATCACGCACAGGCCCATTTTTTCGATGCCCACAGCAATCACGATGGGGCGGCGTGCTTCCACGTGAGAGGCGGCGTACACCAGCAGCGCACCAAAGCAAAAAGCCATCAGGCCCCAGTGCTTGACGAAGGCCACGCCAGCCCCGTTACCCACGCTGATACCCGTGAGAGAGAACATGGCCCACGGGATGAAAAACATCACAATGGGCAGCATAGTGATGATGCCACTGACGTACAAAATACGGGTGAAATGCCTGACGATCATCGCGAGCTCCTGTCCAATTCAAACCAAAATGTAATAGCGCAGTGTTTTACCACGCATCAATGGATCTGCTGTCAGGGTAAGTGGCAAGATTTGAGCCACTTGGCCCACCCGCTGACACTCCGACCTTTGCAGACTGTAGACCGTGCAGCAACCAGTGCCGGGTTTGTGCCGGGTCAATCACCGCGTCAATCTCGAGCGTGGTGGCCATGTTGATGGCGCTGCCGTTGTCGTATTGCCGGGCCACCAACGACTGGTACAGCGCTTCACGCTGCGGGCCTTCCGGTACGGCATCCAACTCTTTTTTGAACCCCAGCTTGACGGCACCCTCCAACCCCATACCGCCGAACTCACCCGTGGGCCAGGCGATGGTGAAGACCGATGCCGCAAAGCCCCCAGCCGTCATCGCCATCGCCCCCAGGCCGTAACCCTTGCGCAACACCACGGCCAGCAACGGCACCCGCAAGTGCGCAGCGGCAATAAACAGGCGGCTGACGTGACGAACCTGGGCCTGCTGTTCGATGTCCGGCCCCACCATGAAGCCAGGGGTGTCCACCAAGCTGATGAGGGGCAGGCCGTGCGCGTTGCACAGCTGCATGAAGCGCGCCGCTTTGTCGGCCGCATCGGCATCAATCGCGCCCCCAAGATGCAGTGGGTTGTTGGCCATCAGCCCCACCGGTCGCCCGTCAATGCGTCCGAGCGCGATGTGAATGCCTTTGCCAAAACCCGAGCGCAGTGGCAACAGGCTGCCAACGTCCACCACGCCCGCCATGGCGGCCTGGCTGTCGTAAACCCGCAGGCGGTTTTCGGGCACGACCTGGCGCAGCGCGATGGGGTCAGGTGCCATGCCGCTGACCGTTTTGCCTTGAAAGAACGACAAATAGTGTTTGGCCGCCGCCACCGCCTGCGCCTCGTCATCGACCAGAATGTCGATCACCCCGTTGCCGTGTTGCACCTCGCTGGGGCCAATCTGCTCGGGCTTGAACACACCCAGGCCACCGCCCTCCACCATCGCCGGGCCACCCATGCCGATGTTGCTGTTGCGGGTGGCGATGATCACGTCGCAACAGCCCAAGAGCGCGGCGTTGCCCGCAAAACAGCGCCCGGCCACGATGCCTACCAACGGCACCTGACCGTTGAGTTTGGCAAAGCTGGCAAAGGTTGTCACGTTCAGACCGGCCACCACGGCTGCGTCCACATCACCCGGCCGCCCCCCACCGCCCTCGGCAAATAGCACGACAGGCAGGTGTTGCGCCAGCGCGATGCCCAGCAGGCGGTCCGTCTTCTGGTGGTTGCGCATGCCCTGCGTGCCCGCCAGCACGGTGAAGTCGTAGGCCATAACCACGCAGCGTGAAGCATCCGCACCAAACAGGTCAGCGTTGACGTTGCCGATCCCCGTCACCATGCCGTCGGCCGGCGTATTAGCGATCAGGTCGTCCAGGGTGCGGCGGCGAGTTTGGGCGGCGATGGCCAATGCGCCGTATTCGATGAAGTTGCCAGGATTGGCTACGTTGCCGGCCTTGTCACAGGCTGCCTGACCCAACTCGCCACACAGGTCGGCAATGTTCTCGCGGGCGGTGCGGCCACCCTGGGCGTGGCGTTTGGCCACGGCTTGTGGGCGATGGGCATCCAGCGTCCAGGCGTGACGATCAATGACTTTTTGCAGGTCCGGGCGCCACACCGTGTCAGGTGGGGCGTTTTGGATGGCGGCACCTGGCGCAGCAAGCTCAAAAGGGGGTTTTGTCTCATTTTCACTCATAAAATGTGACTCAAGTCCCCGTGAAACATCAATAGTTTGCTCTGATAGTAATAGCACGTCAGACTCATCCACCCCATCGCCCACGGCAAAGTTCAGCGCCCGCACGCGCCCTGCAAAGGGTGCGCGTACCTCGTGCTCCATCTTCATGGCCTCCAGAATCGCGAGCACGTCGCCGGGCTGAAAAGCGGCACCGGGTTGCACTAGCCACTGGATGAGGGTGGCCTGTAATGGGGCACGAATGAGGAGATCAACTGGGTTGGTGTGCTTTGTCATAGGGATATTTTGGGCCAGCGAGCGGTACGCACCGGGTCAAATCGGGGACATGAGCGCAATCACGTGAACGTATTTGCCTCAAAAATATTTGACAATCCAATGCATGACTGATCCCTACCCACACCACACCTCGCTCATCGAACTCACCCGCGCAAACACGTTGGAATGCCAGCACTTTGGCTCCGTCGCTGTCGTGACCACCCAGGGCGAGCTGGTCGCCCATGCGGGTGACCCGCACTGGTTGACCTTTACCCGCTCCACACTCAAAGCCTTGCAGGCGCTGCCTTTTGTCGAAGCCGGTGGCCCGGCCAAGTTTGGCTTCTCGTCTGAGCAAACGGCGTTGCTGTGCGCCAGCCACAACGGCGAAGACTTTCACGTGGGCAACGTGCAGCAAATGCTGGAAAAAACCGGCCTGAGCCACCAAGCGCTGCGCTGTGGCTGCCACGTACCGGGCCTGTTCACCGATTTGGGCATTGCCCCGCCCGCAGGTTTTGTGATTGACCAGCGCCACAACAACTGCAGCGGCAAACACGCGGGCTTTTTGGCCTACTGCGTGCAACACAGCCTGAGCCAAGACGACTACCTCAACCCCGGCCACCCCTTGCAGCAGGCGATTCGGCGTGACGTGGCACGCGCCACCGGTACGAGGCCTGACGACATGAAGATGGGCATCGATGGCTGCTCCGCCCCCAACTACGCCATGCCGCTGATGAACCTGGCACGCGGTTATGCACGGCTGGCCAGTGGCAACAAAGACAGCGAATTCGGCGCAAGCTTCGCGCTGCTGGGCCAGGCTATGACCGACCACCCGGACATGGTCTCAGGCACCCGCCGCAACGACTTGGCCTTCATGCAGGCCGGGCGTGGCGACTGGGTCACCAAAATTGGTGCCGACGGCGTGCAGGTGGTGGGCAGCAAAAGCCGCGGCCAAGCGCTGGCCATCAAGATCATCGATGCCAACAAACCCGCGCTGTACGCCGCCACCGTGGAAGTGCTGGATCAACTGGGCTGGCTGGATGATGCCCAACGCGAGCTGCTCAAACCCTGGCGCGCGCGGGACATCGTCAATGTGAGCGGTGTCAAGGTGGGAGAGCGGATGGCGGTTTTTGAGTTGCAGTAGCCGCCGAAACCCTGCGTCGCTTTCGGTTTGGGCAAGGACTGACATCAGTGGCTGTGGGAACTCCTTTCGAGTTGGGACACGAGTCAAACCGCAATTTTGCTACTTGCGCGTGCCCATCACCGCCGCGCCCACAATCAGCGCCGCAGCCAGGGCAATGTTCCAGGTCACCGCGCGGTGGGTCACGGCCATCAGCATCACGGTGGATAGCAGCGGCGTAAGGTAACTCAGGATGCCAATGTGCCGGGCATCGCCGAGTTTGAGGGCTTTGTCCCATAAAAAGAACGCTGCCCCCAACGGCCCCAGACCCATAACGACGAGCAGCAGGCCGTCACGCAGGGTCAAACTCACGGCAGGCTCTAGCAGCAGGTGGCAGGCATAAGACAGCACACCAGAAATCAGCCCAAACAAGCCAATGGCGGCGGTGGAAAAGCCTTGGCCCTTCAGTTCAAGTCGTTTGGTTTGCAATGAATAGTTGGTCCAGATCAACGCCGAGACCAGCGCCAGACCATAGCCCAGCACGGGGTTGCTGGCTGGGGTACCGGCCGCCCCACCCGCAACACCATCCGATGCCGCACCACCCAGAATCGCTGTCGCCGCCCCCACAAACCCCACCAGCGCAGCCACCACATGCACAGCACGCAAGCGCACGCCGGGCAAATAAAACGGGGCCAGCACCACGATAAACAAGGGCCACAAATAGTTCACCAGGTTGACCTCCACGGCCGGGGCCATGCGCAGCGCGATGAACAAAATGAAATGGAAACCAAACAGCGTGAACACCCCCAAAGCCAAGGCCCGGGGTGCCACGCGCCATTGCCGCCGGTCTTTCAGCACCGCAGGCCAGGCCAGCGCGCTGCCAACCATCAGGGCCACGCCGGTCAACAAAAACGGAGGCACATGTTGCAGCGATACCCCTAACGCCGAAAGCGCCCCCCACAGCGCGATGGCTGTGAGTGCGTAGAGGTTGGCCCACATCAAGAATCAGGTTGCAGGTTGCGCCGCCGAGGAGCGCTGCCACAGGTTGATGCCGCCATCCACCGCATGCTGGTCAATGATGGCCAGCTCGTCGGCAGTGAAAGTCAGGTTCTTCAGCGCACCCGCCAGTTCCACAATCTGCGCTGGGCGACTGGCACCAATCAGCGCGGTGGTCACGCGGGCATCGCGCAGCACCCAGGCGATGGCCATCTGCGCCAGGCTTTGGCCACGCGCCTGTGCGATGGTGTTGAGAGCGCGTACGTGGGTTAAGTTTTGCTCGCTCAAATGCTCGGACTTGAACGAGCCACCGCCGGGGCGGTTGATGCGCGCATCCACCGGGGTACCGTTCAGGTATTTGTCAGTCAACAGGCCCTGCGCCAGCGCGCTGAAGGCGATGCAGCCCATGCCGGCTTCAGCCAGCGCGTCCAGCAAATCTTCTTCCACCCAGCGGTTCATCAGGCTGTACGAGGGCTGGTGAATCAACGCGGGTACGCCCATGCTTTTGAGGATGGCGGCGGCTTCGCGCGTTTTCGGGCCGGAGTAGCTGCTGATGCCCACGTACAGCGCCTTGCCCTGCTGCACGGCCGTGGCCAGCGCACCCATGGTTTCTTCCAGTGGGGTGTCGGGGTCAAAGCGATGCGAGTAAAAGATGTCCACGTAGTCCAGCCCCATACGCTGCAAACTCTGGTCCAGGCTGGCCAGCACGTATTTGCGCGAGCCGCCGCCCTGGCCGTACGGGCCGGGCCACATGTCGTAACCCGCCTTGCTGGAGATGATGAGCTCATCGCGGTAGGGCTTGAAATCACGCCGCATGTGTTCGCCAAAGTTGATCTCGGCACTGCCTGCAGGCGGGCCGTAGTTGTTGGCCAGGTCAAAGTGGGTGATGCCCAAATCGAAAGCCTGACGCAGCATGTCGCGCTGGGTCTGGAACGGCGTGGCATCGCCAAAGTTGTGCCACAGGCCCAGCGAGATGGCGGGCAGCTTGAGGCCGCTGCTACCGGTGCGACGATAGAGCATGGAACCATCGTAGCGGGTGGAATTGGCAGAATAGGTCATTTAAGGTCTGGAGGGAGGATTTAGGAATAAAAGGGGGTTTAAGTCCCCGTAGATTATCAATAGTTAGCTATTATTTTTATAGCGTATTGATCGAAATTAAGCACTCAAGGGTTTAAGCAATTCAGCCACATCGTCCTCGGTGAACAACGGCTGCTTGCGGCCCTGCGCGCCACTGTACAGACTATTGGCCAAGACTGCTTTGCGCTCTTGCAACGCCAGGATGCGCTCCTCAATCGTGCCCTGGGCGACCAGTTTGTAGACGAACACGCTTTGCGTTTGGCCGATGCGGTGCGCGCGGTCGGTGGCCTGGTTTTCAACCGCCGGATTCCACCACGGGTCATAGTGGATGACGGTGTCAGCCTGCGGCAAATTCAGGCCCACGCCACCGGCTTTGAGGCTGATTAAAAACAGCGGCACGGCACCACTGGTGAATTGCTCAATTAAGGCATCGCGCTTTTGCGACTGGCCGGTGAGCTTGACCCATTGAATGCTGCGCTTGACCAGCTCCTCCTCTATCAGGCCAAGCATGGACGTGAACTGCGAAAACAGCAGAATGCGCCGCCCCTCAGACAGCATTTGCGGCAGCATCTCCATCAACATTTCCAGCTTGGCGGACTGCTTGATCTTTTTGGCCGCAGCCAGAGGCACCAGTCGCGGGTCGCAGCACACCTGGCGCAGTTTGAGCAGGGCATCCAAGATTTGAATTTGCGACCTGGCGAGGCCCTTGTTGGACAGCGCCTCGCGCACGGATTTTTCGGTGGTCAGGCGAATGGTTTCGTACAGGTCGGCCTGCTTGCCGCCCAGCTCCACGCTGCTCACAAACTCTTGTTTGGGCAGCAAATCAGTCGCCACATCGGCTTTGGCACGGCGCAGCATGAAAGGGGTGACGCGTTTGCGCAGCTGCTCCAGTCGCTCGTTGTTGCCCAGCTTCTCAATGGGAGTGCGAAACAGGTCCTTGAAGCGGGCCTGGCTGCTCAAAAACCCGGGCATCAGGAAGTGAAACAGGCTCCACAGCTCGCCCAAGTGGTTTTCCATGGGTGTGCCGGACAGGCACAGGCGGTGCCGGGTGCCCAGCTCACCCACCACCTGCGCGGCATAGGAATTGGCGTTTTTGATGTTTTGGGCCTCGTCCAGCACCACGATGTGCCAGGGCTGCTGCAGCCAGCGCTCGCGGTCGCGCTGCAACAGCGAATACGGTGCAACGACCAGGTCGTGCTGCGCCATATCGACCGCCGCTTCGTGGCGGTCAGCCCCATGCAGCACCAGCACTTTGAGATCGGGGGTGAAGCGGTTGGCTTCGCGCCGCCAGTTGCCCATCAGGCTCACCGGGGCAATCACCAGCGCGGGGCGATCCAGCCGACCGGCTTGTTTCTCCACCAGGATGTGGGCGAGGGTTTGCAAAGTTTTGCCCAAGCCCATGTCATCCGCCAAGATGCCGGCCAGGCCATGGGTGCGCAGAAACTGCAACCAGTTCAGACCTTGTTGCTGATAGGGGCGCAGCTCGGCATGCAGGCCTGGCGGCAAGAGCACTTCGGGCAAAGCGCTGTGGCCGCCGAGTTGCTTGACCATCTCGCGCAGGCGGTCAGCCCCTCGCCATTGCACGCCCTGGCCCAGCGCCGCACCCACGCGCAAGGCCTCCAGCCGGGACAGGCGCAGGGAGTCGCCAGACAAGTCATGGCCGCGCTCCCCCACCAAGTCCAGCAAGGCCTGCAACCACGGGCGCAAGGGCTCGGTGGGCAGTCGCAAAAACGTGCCGTCAGGCTGTTGCAGGTAAACGTAGTCAGGAAACTGCGCGGCACCGTCGTCATCCTGCGAGAGGCCCCCCAGCTGGTTCAACAGCTCAGGCAAAAACGGCAGGATGTTGTGCCGCTGGTCGTTGATTTGCATACCCAGTGACAGGTCAAACCACGGGCTGGTGCTGCTGTCGATCCCCTGATTGCCACCGTCGTCTGGCACTGAGGCGGCAGGGCTTCCCAGGGCAACGTCCAATGTGTCGGCGCGGGCAATCCAGTCGGCCAGGTCTGAGGCTATGCTGACTTTGAAGCCCGCTTTTTCAAACTCGACAAAGTGATTTTCAAACCAATGCAACCAGCGGCTTTGCAGGTTGCCCAATGACGCGAAGTCACCTGGAAAAGTCAGGTGAAATTCGCCCTGTGCGTCACCCGTCAACCCGAGCTGGAACAGAGCGGCGCGTGCGTTTTGCTCGGTGACCAAATCGCGGTGAAGCATGATGCGCTCGGATGTCTCAGGAGGCTCAGTGGGCCGATCCAACAACACGGGAGACTGCATCAAACGGTTGTAGTAAATCAGCCCGTCGTAATCAAACCGGAGGGTGGCGCTGAGCAAGCCGTCCATCGGCACCTGCGCCAGGGGCACGCGCACGATGTGCAGCAGGGCGGTGGGCTTGATGTCTTTGAGTTGCCTGGGCGCCTTCAACACCGGCGGCAAGGGCAACCCGGCCAGGCGGCGCAGCAACGTGGCCTCGTTCAAGGCAAAGGCTGACTGCGGAATCGATGGGGCTTTCAGCAGCAGCGCCAAGTGTTCGGCCGACAGGCCCGACACTTCGATGGGGCCACATTCACCACGAATTGGGTCTAGATACAGCGGTGGCGCATTGGCATACCAAGTAGCGCGGGTGAGGAAGAGATCGTCCGAAGTTGTCGATGTGTCTGGGTCAGCTGGAGCGGCGGAGGCCTCCACCAGTTGGCCTCGCAGCGCCCAGGACGGCTCCGCCGCCTTCAAGTCGGTCACTTCGTGCCAGGCCCAGTGCAGGGTGCGGGCAGCGCCCAGGTGGATGGTCGGGCCCAGTTTGCGTTCGCCCGCCAGACAAAACAAACGTCCACTGCGGTCAGCCAGCTGCAAAGCCAGCCGACCTGTTTCGCCGGACAGCAGACATTTGTCGTCCGAGGTGTAGCTGTAGCTCCGGGCTTGCGAGGCCATCGTTTGAATCAGACGCACGATTTCCATATCTTGCGGGGGTGTGCGATAGGCCTCCACATAACGCACCGCTTTGACCTTGGCCCAGGTGCCGTTGCGCAACAGTCGCGAATGCCCAAAGCCCAGCTGCAACACCATGGCACCATTGCGCAAGACGGCGGACAGGCCGTACACCATGACATCGGCGTCCGTTGCGTGGGTGGTTGGCTTGGCGGCCTCATTGCGAGGGTCGTCGTCAGCATCAGACGGCTCGGTATCGCCAAACAGATTGAGCCACTGGCTGACCTTGGCTTGTGCAGCCTTTCGCTCACGGTCTTGCGCTGTCCGTTCTTGCTCAGCCTGCACACGGGCCAGTTCGGCGAGGGTATCGGGCAGAGATCTGGGTGTTGGCGCGACGGATGTCGTTGATTTGGTTTTGGTGCTACCGGGAGCGAAGATCGGTCCACCGGCCACCAAAGGCACCGGATTTGCCTTGAGCACGTTGGGTCGGGCCGATTTATAGGCCGCTTTCAGGGTCAGTGCCACCGCATGTTTGCAGTTGCGCCCCACCGGGCAGGTGCAGTCGCCCTCAAAATGAGCCAGCTTGCCGTTGGCATCCACCTCAGCAGCCACCACCACCCAATAGGGCTGGCGCTCGGTGCCTTGCACATGGCCCTGAATGTCCCACGCGCTGGCACTGGCGAAAAGCACCTCGTAATCCAGCACCTGCTGCATGATGTAAACACCCATGCCCCGCTCGTAGGTAGCCGCAGGTATTTTGAGTTTGATGGAAGACGGGGTGAGAAAGAACTCAGTGCTGACCATGACCCTAAGCTGTACCCTGCAAAACCCCATGCGCTTGTTGATCCGCGTGGTAACTGCTGCGCACCATGGCACCCACGGCAGCATGGCTGAAGCCCATCTCATACGCGCGGGCCTCAAACATCTTGAAGGTGTCCGGGTGCACGTAGCGCTTCACCGTCAGGTGCGAGCTGGACGGCGCCAGATACTGGCCGATGGTCAGCATCTCGATGTGGTGGTCTCGCATGTCTTGCATGACTTGCAAAACCTCTTCGTCGGTCTCGCCCAAGCCGACCATGATGCCGCTTTTGGTCGGCACGTTCGGGTGCATGGCCTTGAATTTCTTGAGCAGGTTTAAGGAGAACTGATAGTCACTGCCGGGGCGGGCTTCTTTGTACAGGCGCGGCGCGGTCTCCAGGTTGTGGTTCATGACATCGGGCGGCGCAGCCATCAGAATTTTGAGCGCCCGGTCGTCACGACCCCTGAAGTCGGGCACCAGCACTTCAATTTGGGTACTGGGTGACAGCTCGCGAATTCGGCTGATGCAGTCCACAAAATGCTGGGCACCGCCGTCACGCAGGTCGTCGCGGTCCACGCTGGTAATCACCACATATTTGAGCTTGAGCTGGGCAATGGTCTTGGCCAGGTTGTCGGGCTCGTTCACGTCCAATGGGTCGGGGCGGCCATGGCCCACATCGCAAAACGGGCAGCGTCGCGTGCACTTGTCGCCCATGATCATGAAGGTGGCCGTGCCTTTGCCGAAGCATTCACCGATGTTGGGGCAAGAGGCTTCCTCGCACACCGTCACCAGCTTGTTGGCACGCAACACGTCCTTGATCTCGTAAAACCGGGTGCTGGGCGAGCCGGCCTTGACGCGAATCCAATCCGGCTTTTTCAGCACCTCGCCCTGCACCACCTTGACCGGGATGCGAGACAGCTTGGCCGCTGCTTTTTGCTTGGCGCTGGGGTCATAGTTCTCAGCGGTTTGGGCTTCGCGAACGACGGTGGGGGTTTCAGCAGAACTCATGATGGATGGGGCAAACCGTTGAAGGTGCCAATGTTTAATGTGTCAGCTCAGGGGGTCAAGTACGTGACGAGCTTGCGGCTCAAAACGTCGGCGGCTTCAGCCCAGCCCACGTTTACCCCGATTGTAGAAAGGTCCACCGTTTGCAGCCCGGAGTACCCACAAGGGTTGATGCGCAAGAACGGCTCCAGATCCATCGCGACGTTCAGCGCCACCCCGTGGTAAGTGCAGTTACGGCTGACCTTGATGCCCAAAGCGGCGATCTTGCCGACCATGATGCCGTTCGCCCTGAGCCAGTCGAAGGGCTTTTGGGGCGAGTCGACTTCGACAGGCTCAGTCCGAACGGGGAGCTTTGCATGCCCCGCGGGGTCGTCAAGTCGCACATAAATGCCCGGCGCGCCCGCCACCCGGTGCCCCGTCACGCCAAAGTTTGCCAGCGTTCGGATGACGGCCTCTTCAATCCGGTAGACGTATTCCTTGACGAAATAACCCGCCGCCTTCAAATCAATCAACGGATACGCCACCACCTGCCCCGGCCCGTGGTAGGTGACCTGCCCGCCGCGGTTCGTCTGCAGCACCGGAATGCCGTGCGCATGCAGCACATGCTCGGGCTTGCCGGCCAGGCCCTGGGTGTAGATCGGCGGGTGTTCGCAGAGCCAGATTTCGTCAGCGGTATCGGGGGTGCGAACGTCGGTGAAGGCGCGCATCGCGGCAAGCGTCGGTTCGTATTCAACGCGGCCGAGACGACGCAGCGCAGCGCTCCTGCTGCCGATGATCGAAACCGATGCAGCCATCAAAGCTCACAGCACCATCTTCACCATCGGATGCGTGCTCAGCGTTCGGTACAGCTCGTCGAGTTGCGCGCGGCTGGTGGCGGTGATCGTCACCGTCACGCCCAGGTACTTGGCGCCCTTGCTTGGCCGCAACTCCACCGTGGTGGCGTCGAACGCCGGATCGAACTGCTCCGCGATGCGCGTGATGGCATGCACGAAGCCATCGACGTTCAAACCCATTACCTTGATCGGGAAGCGCGACGGGTATTCGATCAGCGACTGCTCGGGCGGGATGTCGGCCATGTCAAGCCTACCGCGCCGCGCCAACGGCCTGACGCGCCCACTTGGGAGGCCGCGAGCGAAATGCAGAGGACGCCTTCATCGGTCAGATCGACTGGCTCGCCTTGGCGCGTTGATACGCCTCGTGCAGCCGCGCATACACCGGCCCGGGCTTGCCGTGCAGCGCGCCGTGGCCGACCGGCTGACCATCGAGTGTGGTCACGGCCAGCACTTCCTTGGTGGCCGAACTGAGCATCAGCTCGTCGGCGGCAAACAC
Organism: Burkholderiales bacterium; assembly: GCA_031419575.1. Lineage (GTDB taxonomy): Bacteria > Pseudomonadota > Gammaproteobacteria > Burkholderiales > Burkholderiaceae_C > JANYCG01. Next base: position 13,489 of record JANOLC010000391.1, read on the forward strand.
ATCGGCCTCGGCAATTGGCCGCAGGTTGAAGGCGATGCCGACCTCCTCGCACAGTTCGCGAATCAGCTCGTAGCGAATGCCTTCCAGCACATGCTCGCTCTTCGGCGGGCCGAGTACCGCGCCTTCATGCACGACCCAGACGTTGCAGGCCGCTGCCTCGGTCAAGAAGCCATCGCGGAACAGGATGGTCTCGGTGGCACCGTGGTCGGCCGATATCTGGCGCGCCAGCACGTTGCCGAGCAGCGAGATGCTCGTGATGTCGCCGCGCTCCCAGCGAAAGTCGCGCGCCGTCACGCAGACCACGCCGTGGTGGCGTCGAACGCCGGATCGAACTGCTCCGCGATGCGCGTGATGGCATGCACGAAGCCATCGACGTTCAAACCCATTACCTTGATCGGGAAGCGCGACGGGTATTCGATCAGC
>JANOLC010000392.1:0-2682 GCA_031419575.1 Burkholderiales bacterium
CATGCAGTTTGAAGTCGCCCCCCAGCACGGCCAGCGCGGCAGTCAGTGGGCGCATGGCAGTACCGGCGTTGCCCATGAACAGATCGGCCGCAGGGTTTTTGATGTGACCATCCAGCCCATCAATCTCGACCGTGCTGCCGGTTTGGCGCACGCCACAGCCCAGCTTGCGCAAGGCATCCAACATCACGCGGGTGTCGTCGCTGTCCAAGAGGTCGTGCAGGGTGGTAGTGCCTGCGCACAGGGCAGACAACAACAACACGCGGTTGGAGATGCTTTTTGAGCCGGGGAGCACAACCGTGCCGTGAGCCGCGCCTAAGTGCGGGATATCCAGAAACGCAGTGGAGAACATGAAATGCCAGTCAGCGCTGGGGTTTGTGAGACGTCATAGTCCAGTTGGCGCGGGTTTGACTGGCATGCGCAATCAGGTCTTCCAGTGCGTCTGCGTTGCCGCTGGCAATCATCTGCTCAATGGCCTGCAGGTTGCGCTGAAACAATTGGGACTGGGCCAGCAACTCTTCGCGGTTCGAGATCATGATGTCGCGCCACATGTGGGGGTCACTGGCGGCAATGCGGGTGAAATCCCGAAATCCCGGGCCAGCCAAGGCCAAATATTCGTCGGCCATGGGCTGGCTGGAGATGGCGTTCATCAAGGCAAACGAAATCAAATGTGGCAAATGGCTGACCGCCGCAAAAGCCGCGTCGTGGGACTCAGGCGTCATCTGAATCACCCGGCAGCCCAAACCTGCCCACACGTCAAAGGCGTTTTTCAGCTGATCGGGCAACGTGCGATCAATGGGAGTCAGGATGACTTGCTTGCCGGTGTACAGGTCGGCATCCGCGTGGTCAACCCCTGAGACTTCTTTGCCAGTGATAGGGTGCGCGGGCACGAAGGAGCCAATCTGCTCCCGCAGGGCACGCCTGCCCGCATCAATCACGTCGCGCTTGGTGGAGCCCACGTCCATGATCAGCATGTTGGAGGTGACCAGGTGCTTGATCGCCTTGAAGGTGGCTTCAGTTGCCGCTACCGGCACCGCAATCAAAACGATGTCGGCCCCCGACACCGCCAGCAAAGCCGAGGGGGCTTCCACATCAATCACGCCCATCTGGCGTGCTCGTTCGGTGGTGGAGGGCGATTTGCTGTAACCCACGACCCGCTTGACCAGACCCGCGCGCTTCATGGCCAGTGCAAACGAGCCGCCCATCAGGCCGCATCCGATCAAACCAAGTTGCTCAAACATCATTATTTGCTCACTGGGTAGGTACCAAGGACTTTGAAGAACGCACAGAGGGCTTGCAGCTCACCCAGGGCGGCTGCCACCTGGGGCTGGGAGGGATGGCCTTGAACATCAATGTAGAAGTAGTACTCCCATTGCCCGGTGCGCGCCGGGCGTGACTCAAAGCGCGACATCGACACGCCGTAGGTCTTCAGAGGGATCAACAGGTCGTGCAAGGCGCCCGGTTGGTTGGGCACCGAGACCACAAGACTGGTGCAGTCGTTGCCAGTGGCGGGCGGGGTCGCCAGTGTTTGTGGCAAACAAATGACGGCGAAGCGGGTGCGGTTGTGCGCATCGTCCTGCACGGCGTGGGCTGCAATGTGCAGACCAAATTGGGTGGCGGCTCGCTCGCTGGCCAGACCGGCCCAGGCGGGGTTGGTGGTGGCTAGACGCGCGCCTTCGGCATTGCTGGATACCGCACGGCGCTCGGCCTTGGGCAAGTGAACCGACAACCACGCCTGGCATTGGGCCAGGGCTTGCGGGTGGGCCAGCACGACTTCAATATCAGCCAGTGAATTGCTCAGTCGCAACACGTTGTGGCGCACCATCAGGCTGACCTCGCCCACCATGTGGGCGGGGCTGCGCAAAAACAAATCCAGTGAGCGAGTGACAACTCCTTCGGCCGAGCTTTCAACCCCCACCACGCCAAATTGCGCCTGGCCCGCTTCGGTGGCGTGGAAGACCTCGTCAAAATTGGCGCAGTAAATCAGTTCAACCGCGCTGCCAAAATATTCAATGGCGGCCTGTTCGCAAAACGTGCCGGCCGGGCCCAACACGGCGACGCGTTGCGGGGCCTCAAGCGCCAGGCAGGCGGACATGATTTCGCGCCAAATCGCAGCGACATGCTCACCTTTGAGCGGCCCGGCGTTGGTTGACTGGATTTTCTCAATGACCTGGGCCACCCGGTCGGGTCGGAAGAAGGGTGTGCCATCGCGCTTTTTGACTTCACCGACCTGTTCAGCAACCTTGGCGCGTTGGTTGAGCAAGGCTAGCAGGTTGCCGTCAATGGCGTCGATCTGGACGCGCAATTCGGCTAGGGTGGGCAGGGGAAGGGCGTCAGAAGGATGATTCACAAAATTTAGGAATGAAATAGACCTGAAGTCCCCGTCAACTATCAATAGTTAGCTATATAAAACGTAGCGTTTATAAATGAGTCAAACGGACCATGCGCAGGTCACGCGGCAGTGTTACCTGTGCTTTCGCCTGAACCATCGTCCGAACTGCCACCCGCGTTTTCATCCGGGGTTTCCACCTCAACCGGGATGGCATCATTCTCAACAATGCGTTGCAACCCGCTGAGCTTGGAGCCTTCGTCCAGACCGATCAGGGTCACACCCTGGGTGGCGCGGCCCATCTCGCGGATCTCGCTGACACGGGTGCGAACCAGCACGCCCCTGTCGGTGATCAG
>JANOLC010000393.1:0-1642 GCA_031419575.1 Burkholderiales bacterium
AAATAGTATAATCCCCAATTATCTATCAACCTCGTAAACACCTACAAAAGTACCCTCTGTACAAAATGCCGTTTTTCAAATCTATTCTGCTAAACCTAACTGTATGAAATCAAATTTTACACTTTCGAAGAATTTATGCGCTTTCTTGTTACTAAATATACTTTGTATATCGATGTCTTTCGCGCAGACTGTTCCCCCACCAACCACATCTTGCACCTCAAACGATCTTCAGGTCCTTGCTGCGACACTAAGCGGTGGAGATTTATGCAATTCATGTACAACAGCAACTTCTATCACGAGAACTTTGACACTTTCTATTAAAAACAATACTGGTTCGGTAAGAACCTCCTTTGCGTTTTGGGGAATGTTAGAAATTTATAGTGGTACAACTGGTCTTTTAATATCTTCAACTGTGAGAACTGGTTGTGGTGGTCCGGTAGCTCCAAGTATAATAACATCATTAAATTTTGGTAATGTTACCTACAATTGTGGAGACATTGTCAAAATTACAAATATTTTTGAAGCTTGGACAACTGCAAGTGGTAGTGAAGTATGTCCGCTCGATCCTAATAATATTTCGCCAAAATGTGGAAAAATACCATCTATAACTGTTAATGGTGGAGTGAATGGAGAATTTGCATTGACAAGTTCAATATGTGGTTCTGCTTCTGGAGCCATAGATTTAACTCCATCAGGAGGAACAGCTCCTTTCACTTATGTATGGACGGCTTCTGCCGGAGGCGTAGTTCCAGCCGGACAATCTACTAATCAAGATTTGACAGGCTTGGTTCCTGGAAGCTATTCAGTAACTATTAAAGATGTTAATAACTGTACTACAACTAAGACAAGAACGATAACAGCTACTACTCCACCTGTAGCAACCTTTACAACAATAAGTAATATTACTGCTGCCTGCGGTGCACCAACAACAAGTACACTCAACTACACTAACAGTGCATCTGGTTCTTGTTTAATTAGTGGTTCCGCAACTTCAACATTAAGTACACAAACACCAGCTGGGTCATGTGGTGGAACCATAACTGAATCATGGACTTATACCGATGCTTATGGAAGAACCATAACTCAATCAAGAACAATAACGGTAAGTCCGGCCGCGTTGCCAACTATGACTGCAACTGCTAATACAACTGTAGCTTGTGGAGGTTTACCTGCTGCAAGCACAATTCCATTTACCAATGGTTTAAGCGAAGGATGTTTGATTAATGGTACTTCAAATCCATCTACGTTCACCGCTACGCCTAGCGCTTGTGGTGGAACAGTAACTGAAACGTGGACTGCAACGGATAGTTGTGGTAGAGCTTTGGCTTCAGTTTCCAGAGTAATTACTGTGAGTCCGGCAGCGTTGCCAACAATGACTGCTCCTGGAAATATAACTGTGGATTGTGGAAGTTTACCTGCTGCAAGTACTCTTGCTTTTTCTAATGGCTTATCTGCCGGTTGTTTAATCAGTGGGACTTCAAATACATCTACATTCACAGCAACGCCTGGCGCTTGTGGAGGAACAGTAACTGAAACCTGGACGGGAACGGATAGCTGTGGAAGAGCCTTAGCTTCGGTTTCAAGAACTATAACTGTTAGTCCGGCTGCATTACCAACAATGACCGCTCTTGCAGATATAACT
>JANOLC010000394.1:0-3992 GCA_031419575.1 Burkholderiales bacterium
GCAGCAAATTAAAGCTCGGTCAGCACGTCAAATACGACCGCCATGTGTTCGCAAACCACGGCGTGCAAGTACAGGGCTACGCACACGACACCATGCTGCAAAGTTACGTGCTGGAAGTGCAAAAGCCGCATGGGCTGGCCAGTCTGGCCGAGCGGCATCTGGGTCGCAGCGGCATCAGCTTTGAAGATCTGTGTGGCAAGGGCGTACACCAGATCAAATTTAACCAAGTCGATATTGCCAAAGCGGCCGAGTATTCGTGTGAAGACTCCGACATGACGCTGGACGTGCACCTGGCCCTGTGGCCCCAGTTGCAAGCCAACGCCAAATTGCGCGCCGTGTACGAGTTGGAAATCGCCAGCAGCGAGACGCTTTACCGCATCGAGCGCAACGGCGTGCTGATTGATGCGCCCATGTTGGCCACCCAAAGCCACGAGTTGGGCCAGCGCATGAGGCAGCTCGAAGTGGAAGCCCACGCGCTGGCCGGGCAGCCCTTCAACCTGAGTTCACCGAAGCAGATTGGCGAGATTTTCTTCACCAAACTCGGCCTGCCCGTGGTCAAAAAAACCGCCACCGGCGCACCCAGCACCGACGAAGAAGTGCTGGAAAAGCTGGCCGAAGACTTCCCCCTGCCCGCCAAGATTCTGGAGCACCGCGGCCTGGCCAAACTCAAAGGCACCTACACCGACAAACTTGCCCAGCTGGCCCTGCCGCGCACCGGCCGTGTGCACACGCATTACGCCCAGGCCGTGGCCATCACCGGGCGGCTCAGCAGCAACGACCCCAACCTGCAAAACATCCCCGTGCGCACGGCAGAGGGTCGCCGTGTGCGCGAGGCCTTTGTGGCCGCCCCCGGCCACGTGATTGCCAGCGCCGACTACAGCCAGATCGAGCTGCGGATCATGGCCCACATCAGTGGCGACGAGGCGCTGTTGCGCGCCTTTACCTCGGGGCTGGACGTGCACCGCGCCACCGCCGCCGAAGTGTTCAGCGTGGCGGTCGATCAAGTTAGCAGTGAACAGCGCCGTTATGCCAAAACTATCAACTTCGGCCTGATTTACGGCATGAGCGCCTATGGCCTCGCGCGCGCGCTGAGCATTGACAACACCGCTGCCAAAAACTACATCACCCGCTACTTTGAGCGCTACCCCGGCGTGAAGCAGTACATGGACGAAACGCGCTTGAGCGCCAAGTCCAAAGGTTATGTAGAAACCGTCATGGGCCGCCGCCTGTACCTGCCCGAGATCAACTCCCCCAACGGGCCACGCCGCGCCGGAGCCGAACGTGCCGCCATCAACGCGCCCATGCAGGGCACGGCGGCTGACCTCATTAAATTAAGCATGAATGCGGTGCAAGTCCGCCTGGATGCTGAGAAGTCTGCTATAAAAATGATTATGCAGGTGCATGATGAGCTGGTGTTTGAGGTGCCCGAATCTGAGGTGGAGTGGGTGAAAACCGAGATTCCGCGTTTGATGGCCGGGGTGGCTGACCTCAAGGTGCCGTTGTTGGCCGAGGTGGGGGTAGGGCCGAACTGGGAGAGGGCGCATTGACCGCTACACCCCCAACATTCCCTTCCAGGCCAGCCCCAATTTCTTTTGATCTGCAACTCCCAAAACGCCACATTGACGAATTACCAGCCTATGGTCCAGCGTGAAAAGTTTGAGGCGAACCACGCAGGGGGTTGATAGCCCTGCACCAGTCAGGTCTTGAATCGCGTGGTCGCCGGGCCACGCGGACTGGTCTGCGCTGGTGATCATGGCCAGCACGCTATGTTGAGCGCTGGCGTTGAAGGCGCTGTTTGACAGCACCAGCGCCGGGCGGCGTTTGCTGGCCTGCCGATCGGTGAATGGAAATGGCACCACCACCACGTCAAATGCGTGCAGGGTTAAGGGCAAAGCAGCAACGCCAGTGGCAGGCATCACAAATCCTTGAAAGCCAGATCGTCCTGAGGGCTGGCCCATTCGGTCAACGTGCCTTCCAGCGCCTGCGTGAAAGCCAAATCCAGCGGCGTGGCGCGACGCAACCGTACCTCTTGCCCGTTAATCTCAAAGCCCACCATGTCGCCTGCTTTGAGCTGCAGCAGTTTGCGCACGTGGGTCGGCACGGTGGTTTGAAATTTGGTGGTCAGTTTGGATGTTTGCAGCATGGTATTACTTTCTTACGATACTTAAATTTTAGAGGCAAGTCTGGCCGCTGGCAAATCTAATCCGAGGACCAATCCCCGTGTGATCGGGGGTTTACCCCGGCGATATTCAAGCAATGACCCCGCAAAGCACCAGAACTAAAGCGCGTGCCTAAACTCCCACCCCGGTCAGTTCAAGTTTCATCGTCAACCCCCTCTCAATCCCTTCTAGCCCCGGAGTTCCTTCATGCTCAGCACGGATCAAAACAACGAATTCAATTCACTGCTCCCCAGCCAGACGACGGATGCCGGTGCCAGCCGCAGGACCGCGCTGAAGCTGGCACTGGGCGTGGGCTATGCCGCGACTGCCATGCCCATCATGGCGCAAACGGCCATCAAGACCTCTTCTGAGGGCCTGAAAACGGGCGAGGTCAGCTATGAAGTCAACGGCTTCAAAGTGCCCGCCTTTTTTGCAGTGCCCGAGGGCAAAAGCAACCTGCCCGTGGTGCTGGTCATCCAGGAAGTTTTTGGCGTGAATGAATACATCGCCGACACCTGCCGCCGCTTTGCCAAGGCCGGTTACCTGGCGATTGCGCCCGAGCTGTATGCGCGCCAGGGCGACCCCACCCAGTACGGTGAGATCGCCAAGCTGATGGCCGAAGTGGTTGACAAAGTGCCTGATGCACAGGTGATGGCTGACCTGGACGGCGCGGTGAAGTGGGCCGGTGCCAATGGCGGCAACCTTGACAAAGTGGGGATCACCGGCTTTTGCTGGGGCGGACGCATTACCTGGCTGTATGCCGCACAAGGCCCGGTCAAGGCGGCCGTGGCCTGGTATGGCGGCTTGGTTGGCACGCCCACAGAACTCAAACCTAAAAACCCGATTGATGTGGCTGCCACCATGCGCGTACCGGTTTTGGGGTTGTATGGTGAAAAAGACGGCGGCATCCCGTTGGACACGTTGGAAAAAATGAAAGCAGTTTTGGCCACCGGTACCGCTGCCTCCAAAGCCGCCCAGTTTGTGGTGTACCCTGATGCCCCGCACGCGTTTCATGCAGACTACCGGCCCAGCTACCGCAAGGAAGCGGCTGAGGACGGCTTCAAACGCTGCCTGGAATGGTTCAAGGCGAATGGCGTTGCATAACTAAAATAGCGACAAGCGCCACACAAACCGCCTCTTGGGGCGGTTTTTTATTTTTAGACAATCATTTAGGCCACTAGTCCCCGACCAGTGGACGTTTATAGCTATGACTTTGATAGCGATTCTGATGGGTACCCTGGCCGCCGGTATTGGCAGCGTGTGGATGGCTGCCGCCCTGAGCTTTGGTTTGCTGGCCCGTTACACCCAGCATATGCTCAGCTTGGCTGCCGGCGCGCTGCTGGCAACCGCGTTCATGCATTTGCTGCCCGAGGCCTTTGAGAGCCAGGCGGGTGCCAAAGATTTGTTCCTGACCCTGCTGGTAGGTCTGGTGTTTTTCTTCCTGCTGGACAAAGCCGAACTGTGGCACCACGGGCATGAACATCACCACGATCTGCACGGCCATGATCACAACCACGGCGGCCACGCTCATAGTGCCCATCCAGCCGACTCCCAGCCGGTTGGCAGCTGGGCTGTGCTGACGGGCGACAGCGTGCATTGCTTTGGCGACGGCCTTTTAATTGCGTCGGCCTTCATGGCCGATATCCGCCTGGGTGCGATTGCGTCACTGGCCGTGCTGGTGCATGAAGTGCCTCATCACATGGGTGACTTGATGGTGCTGCGGTCGGGCTCCAGCAATCGGCAAATGGCGCTGGTCAAGGTGTCTCTGGCCGGGGCGGTCACCACCATTGGTGGCTTGTTGGGATTCTGGTTGGTGGAGCAATTACGCGACTA
>JANOLC010000395.1:0-9447 GCA_031419575.1 Burkholderiales bacterium
TTCCACAGCATGTCGCCGGGGAAGATATTGGCCGCTACGAGGTCTTTGATGGCGTTGCCGTACTCGATGACGGCGCGCTCAATCTGCTGGCGGGCTCGCGTTGCAGCAAGGCTGGTGTCACTCGCGTTGGCACCACCCGCATCAAAGGCCTCTTGCAGGTAAATGTTGAGCGGGATCATACGGCGCTCGATGTAGACGTGTTTGATGATGACTTCCGGCTGGCCGCTACCCTGAAGATCACCTTCGCGATCGCTGACTTCAAGCTGGCTAGGGGCAAATTTTTCGATTTCAGCGATCAGCGCATCGTCAAAGCGCGCACGCGGAAAAGACACCTCGCTGTACTCCAGCGTGTCCGCCATGCGCCCCACGCGGTCGTGCTGCTTGACCAGCAAATACTTTCCCTTGATCTGCTCGCGGGTGGTGTCTTTCTGGTGCGGATAAAAATCCTTGATGACCTTGAACACGTAGGGAAACGACGGCAGGTCAAACACCAGCATCACCATGCCCTTGATGCCCGGTGCAATGCGAAACTTGTCGCTGGAGTGGCGAAGGTGGTGCAAAAAGTCCCGGTAAAACAGCGTCTTGCCCTGCTTGGCCAGGCCCAGTGCGTTGTAGATTTCGTTGCGTGGTTTGCGCGGCATCATGCTGCGCAAAAATTGCACGTAGGCACTGGGGATTTCCATATCCACCATAAAGTAGGCCCGGGCAAAGCTGAACAGCATCAGCAAATCATCTTCACCAAACAGGACCGCATCAATCACCAGTTTTTCAGCGGGGGTGGTCAGCACCGGCAGCGCAAATGGGAACTCAGTGAAGCCGTTAATCAGTTTGCCCACGATGTAGGCGCCCTTGTTTCGAAAAAACAGGCCAGTGAGTACTTGGATCTGGAAGTTGGCGCGCAAGGTGGTGTCCCCCAGCTTGGCCTGCATCACGGCCACCACCCAACCCGCATCGCGCGGCAAATCCTCAAATCCAATGCGCAGATCAAAGTCTTGCACCAGCGTGACCAGCACAGCCTGCAAGCTGTCTGCCGTGGGGTAATAGGCGCGGTAGGTCGGACGCGCCTGGGATTCGCCGTTTTCGATGTACTCGGTGCTGACCGCAGGCCGTACAAAAATGAAGTCGTTCTGGAAATAGCTGCGGTGCAAAATTTTGGTAGTGACCGAGTTGAAGAACGTCTCGGCCAACTCGGGCTGGTGGTGGTCCACCAACAAGCCGATGTAATGCAGCTTCACCTGCTGCCAGATGTCCATGGGTTGCTCACCGGCCTTGAACTCGCGCTCTAACCGCCGCGAACACTCTTTCACCCGCAAGTCGTAGAACTGAATGCGTTCACGCTGGGCCCGTTGCTGGCCATGCCAGTCTGCCGTCTCGAACCGGTGTTTGGCGCGTGCTGATTCGGTTCTGAACAACTGGTAATGGCGGTTGAACCCGTCCATCATCGCCTTGGCGATGTCGTATGCCAGTGTGGAGTCAAGCCGCTGGGGAAACATACCAGGACTCCGCCTCAACGCTTAAATTGTCGTGCCGCGCGGATACCGCTTGAGGGCGTTGCGGAACACACCGACCACTTCATGCGCACCCTTCATGGTCACGCCCAGGTCTTTGACTAAGCCGTCCTTGAGGCCATAACACCAGCCGTGGACGGTGACGTTTTGGCCGCGCAGCCATGCATCCTGAATCACGTTGGACAGGGCCACGTTGCCCACCTGTTCAATCACGTTCATTTCACACAACACGTCTTCCTGCTCGCTGACCAGCAGGTGGTCAATCCGGCGGCGGTGGCGCAGCTTCACATCATGCACATGGCGCAACCAGTTGTCTGCCAGGCCGACGCGCGTGCCGCGCAACGCTGCCAGCACCCCCCCGCAACCGTAATGGCCCACCACCATGATGTGTTCGACCTTGAGATGGTCAACGGCAAACTGAATCACCGACAGCGCATTCAGATCCGAGTGCACCACCACATTGGCCACATTGCGATGCACAAATACCTCACCAGGGTCCAACCCGGTGATCTCGTTCGCCGGCACACGGCTGTCGGAGCAACCAATCCACAAATATTTTGGATTTTGCTGGTGCGACAACTGGGTGAAAAACCCGGGACGTTGCGCCTCCATGCGGGCCGCCCAGGTGCGGTTGTTGTCGAGCAGGTGTTGTAGGGAATATGTCATGTTCGTATTTTCGCCTGCCCTGAGTGCCAGGCGATTGCACGCCTTGCTTTGAGGCATTAGCAGGTTTCGGCAAACAACTCCCGGCCAATCAGCATGCGGCGGATTTCACTGGTACCTGCCCCAATTTCATACAGCTTGGCATCGCGCCACAGGCGGCCCAGCGGGTAGTCGTTGATGTAGCCGTTACCACCGAATATCTGCACGCCCTCACCCGCCATCCAGGTGGCTTTTTCGGCGCACCACAAAATCACGGAAGCACAGTCTTTGCGTACCTGGCGCACATGTTCCACGCCCAGTAGGTCCAGGTTTTTAGCCACGGTGTAGGCAAAAGACCGCCCGGCCTGCAGCACGGTGTACATGTCGGCCACTTTGCCTTGAATCAGCTGGAATTCCCCAATGCTCTGGCCAAACTGCTTGCGGTCGTGGATGTAGGGAATGACGTTGTCCATCACCGACTGCATGATGCCCAGCGGCCCACCGGTCAGCACGGCACGCTCGTAGTCCAGCCCGCTCATCAACACTTTGGCACCCTGATTCAGGCCACCCAGAATGTTGGACTCAGGCACTTCGACATTGCTGAAAACCAGCTCGCCCGTGTGACTGCCGCGCATGCCCAGTTTGTCGAGTTTTTGAGCGATGCTGAAGCCTTTCATGCCCTTTTCGATCAGGAAGGCGGTCACGCCTCGGGCCCCGAGTTCAGGCTCGCTCTTGGCGTAGACCACCAGCGTGTCCGCATCCGGCCCATTGGTGATCCACATCTTGTTGCCGTTGAGCAAAAAGTAGCCGCCTTTGTCCTCGGCCTTTAGCTTCATGGACAAGACATCTGAGCCAGCCCCCGGCTCGCTCATGGCCAACGCACCCACGTGTTCGCCGCTAATGAGCTTGGGTAAATATTTTTGGCGTTGCGCGAGCGTGCCGTTGCGCTTGATCTGGTTGACACACAGGTTGCTGTGGGCGCCGTAGCTCAAACCCACCGAGGCAGACGCCCGTGAAATTTCTTCCATCGCCACCATGTGCGCCAGGTAACCCATGTTGGCACCGCCATATTCTTCGCCCACGGTGATACCGAGAACGCCCAGCCTGCCCATCTTGCGCCACAGGTCCATCGGAAACTGGTCGTTTCTGTCGATCTCGGCGGCACGGGGTGCAATCTCAGACTGCGCAAATTCGCGCACCGCATCACGCAGCGCGTCAATATCTTCACCAAGTTGAAAATTCAGGCCGGGCATGCTCATGGTTTGTTCCTTTTGTTGGGATGGGACTAGGTCAGACTTTTGCTTTTTCGGCTTTGAGCAGCAAAGCGCGCGCCTCTTTTTCATGCACCTTGACCTCATCCAGATTGGCTTGCAGGTCGGCCATTTGCTCGTCAAGCTGCTTGCGATGGTCTGCCAGCACCAGCAAAAACTTCTTCAACTGTGCGCCGGTATCACGCGGGCTGTCGTACATGTCGATGATGTCTTTGGCTTCCGTCAGCGACAGGCCCAGACGCTTGGCGCGCAAGGTGAGTTTCAGGCGAGTGCGATCGCGCCCGCTGTAGATGCGGTTGCGTCCACCGGGGCCAGATCGCTCGGGCTGCAGCAGCCCCATGTCCTCATAGAAGCGAATGGCGCGTGTGGTGAGGTCAAACTCTTTGGCCAGGTCGCTGATGCTGAAGGTGGTAGGCATGGTGGCAAGGGTGGACACGTCAGGGTTACCGCAGGTGACAAGCTGTTCCGAGGCCGGTCCCTACAATACAAAGCAAACTTGACGTTTACGTAAACGTCAATCAACGCCTGAATTATGAATCAAATCAAATCCGCCATGAACGCGCTTGAATTGCAGCTCAACTACCCTCTGGGTGAGGCTCTGCCCCAGCCCGGCAAAACGCTCACTGTCGCACCCGGCATCCAGTGGATTCGGATGACGCTGCCGTTTGCGCTGAACCACATCAACCTGTGGCTGCTGCGGGATGCGCTGGACGACCCCAATCACCCTGGTCAAACCCTGCAGGGCTGGACGGTGGTGGATTGCTGCATTTCGCAGGATGAGTCAAAAACCCAGTGGCAACAGATTTTTGAGGATGAGATGGACGGCCTGCCGGTGCTGCGCGTGATTTGCACCCACATGCACCCCGACCACATTGGCTTGGCCCAATGGCTGTGCGAGCGCTGGACCACGCCCACGCATGAATGCCGCTTGTGGATAAGCGCCACCGACTACGGCGTGGCACGGCTGGCATCGGTCAGCCCGACCGGATTTGGCGGCGGCGAGCACTCGGCTGCGTTCTACGCCGCGCACGGCTTGGTGAATGCCGACTATCTGGCGCAAATTCGTGCGCGCACCAATTACTTCAGAAATCTGGTGCCTGCAGTGCCGCGAACGTTTCGCCGCATGATGGATGGTGACGTGATCACCATCGGCGGTCGCGATTGGCTGTGCATTGACGGCTACGGCCACGCCCCTGAACATATTGCGTTGTATTGCGCGTCCGAGCGCATTTTGATTGGCGGCGACATGATGCTGCCACGCATCTCCACCAACGTGAGCGTGCATGAAAACGAGCCTGAGGCCAACTCGCTCAAGCTGTTTCTGGACTCCATTGACAAATTCACGGCGCTGGATATCGACACGCTGACCCTGCCCGCCCACGGCAAGCCGTTTCGCGGACTGCATCGCCGCATTGAACAACTGCACGAGCACCACAGCGAGCGCATTGCCGAGGTGCTGCAAGTCTGCGCAGGCGGCCCCAGCAGCGCGGCGGACATCATCCCTGTGATGTTCAAACGTGAGCTGGACCTGCACCAGATGACCTTTGCCATGGGCGAGGCTGTGGCCCACTTGCATATGCTTTGGTTCGAAGGGCGCTTGACGCGCGAGTTGGGGGTGGATGGGGTGTACCGGTTTGTGCGGGTCTGACACTCGCTGGCTCGCTGAGACCACGACAAACCAAGTTGATTTGCCCTGCGACAATGCGGGCCTATTTCATGGAAGCGCATTGTCGTGACAAACATCACCTATGCCCGCAACGAGCTGCGTGGCGGCATTGAGGCCAGCATTCAGGGCATTTCGACCACCATTGGTCCTATTTTGCTGTTCACCGCCTTGTTTGGCACCTCCGCTCTGGCGGCAGGTTTTTGGGCAACGCTGATCACCGCGTCGTTGATTCATGGCGTGAGCTTGCTGTTCAGGGGCAACGCAGCACTGGTGCCCAGCGCGCGGGTTGCTTCATTGGCGACCTATGCAGGCCTGGTTTTGCATTTGTGCACTGCATCGACAGCCCCGACTGACACGATCTCGCTGGCGCAACTGCGCATTGGCCTGGCCGCCGGTAGCCTGATGTTTTTGCTGGCCAGCTTGTTGGTTTTGTTGTTTGGCCTGTTGAGGCTGGGCAATGTGTTCAAGATGATTCCGACACCGGTCACGGCCGGCATCAGCAATGGCACCGCGCTCTTGCTGGTATCTCTGGCGGTGCAGCAACTGACCCACACCACTTGGGTTGCGCCTCTGACTGCAGGGGCCATGATCGCCATGTACGTTTTATGGCCACGCTGGCGATTTGCCCGGCAGACGCTGGTCTGGTTGCCCGCGATTGTGGTGTCAATTGTTGTCGGTGTTGTGTTGTCTGCGGCAATGGGTTCCGGGACCGGGGCACAGGCAAGTGTGGGGTCAACCTCATTATGGGGCTGGGAATGGATGTCACTATTACTCTGGCCCGACCTGTTCAAAACAGATTCCGGCATCAACGCGGGGCGCCTGCTGCTAATCGCCTTGCCTGGCGCGTTGACTTTGGCACTGGTCATGATTCTGGAAACCTTCACGACCGCTGCTGTGATGGAAACCCGTTTTGGCGTGCGTACCCATGCGAACCGGGAGTTGCTGGTGCTGGGTGGTGCCAACCTGATCAGCGCCGTGCTCGGTGGCGTGCCAAGCACGGGCAGCACCATTCGCAGCGTGGCCAGTGGGTCAGTGGGTGGGCGCGGATGGCAGGCGTCTGTCACGTGCCTGCTGGTGACTTGCGTCATTTTGCTGAGCTTGGGGCCGTGGTTGATGGCCATGCCAGCCGGCATCATGGCGGGCTTGCTGGTCATGCAGGCTATTTTGATGACTGACCAGGTGTTCATGCGCAAGTTTTGGGCGATTGCGCGCCATGGCCAGTGGCGCAGCGAGGGCATCAAAGACCTGGGCTTTTGGATCACCCTCACCATCACCTTGGTGGGCTTTTTTGGCACCCTGATTTGGGCTTGCTTTTTGGGAATTGGCCTGTCGTGCCTGGCGGTGCTGCGCCGGGTGTCGGGCAGCCTGACCGCGCACTGGGTCTACCTGGACCATTACCGCTCGCGCCGGGTACGCAACCTGGGGGAAACTGTCAATCTGCAACGTGAATTTCACCAAGTTGGCATCCTGCGCCTGACCGGGCATCTGTTTTTTGGCAACAGCCTGCGCATTACCCAACTGGCCGACGAGCTGCACAAAGACGCGATTGCCGTGGTGCTGGACGTGAGCCAGGTGCATGAGGTTGACATCAGCGGGCTGGACGCTCTGATGGTGCTGATTCGTGGGCTGGTGGACCGCAAAATCGCCATCACGTTGACAGGCCTGAGCCGCACACGCTCCGTGGAAATTCGCAGCGCACTGACGCGGGCAGCGGGGGTGACGTTCAAACCTGACATGGACCGCGGCCTGGAGGCCAGCGAAGACTTGGTGCTGGCCAACATCAACGTGATTTCACCCACCGAGGTGATTTACTTACTGCAGGGCAACCGCCTGCTGCAAGACCTGAGCCCCGATGAAATCACCGAGGTTATGTTACTGGGCGAGCAGCGCGATGTTGCCCAAGGTGATGCCCTGTTTTACAAAGATACGCGTGCTGACGGAATCTGGCTGCTGGAGACCGGCGTGGTGAGCATCTTGACCGGTCAAAGCGACAACGCCATCCGGTTAGCCACGTTTGGTCCCGGCCAGTTTGTGGGCGAAATGGGCTTTATTGACGGCAAAACCCGCTCGGCCACGGCCTGGGCTGACACTCCTGTGCGCGCCTTGTTGCTGGATGCTGCCGCCATCGCCGCGCTGGTAGAGCGCCAGCCCCGTGCAGCGCTGAAGATCACCCGCAACATTGCGCGGGAGTTGTCGCACCGGGTAAGAAGCTCGTCGGCCATGCTGGCGGATGAAACACTGGATTCGTCAGCCGACTGGGCTAACAGCTCGCTGAGCACTTACTCGCGTTTCTAGGTCTGCGATTCAGTTCCAGCGCGGCATTGCGTCGTCCTTGAGCTGGTGCCGTAACGCCGCGTAGTCCGGCACCACGGTGCGCACCGTGTCCCAAAAACGCGCACTATGGTCCATCACCCGCAGGTGGCTCAACTCATGGGCGACCACGTAATCAATCACGTTTTGCTTGAAGTGCACCAGCCGCCAGTTCAACCGGATTGACCCGCTGGAACTGGCACTGCCCCAGCGCGTGCCCGCACTGCTGAGCGACAACTTGTGCCACTGCACATTCAGCAACGGCGCAAAGTGGGTGAGCCGCTCAGTAAAGATGCGTTTGGCCTGGCGCATCAACCACGCTTGCACGGCGTCTCGAATCTGGTCGGGCGTGGCGGCGTGCGGCAGCGCCACATGAAGCGTGAGGTGGGATTCACCCGTGGACGTCGCCACCGGGCTAAGCTGCGCGCCCACACCACGAAAGGCGTGACCCGGGTCCAACACCACCGTGACCGTGGCCCCCAAAAACGGAAACGTCGCCCCATCGCGCCAGTCAATGCGGGCCGATTCCAGCCGGGCGTGCCGGTCTTGCACCTCGCCCAGCTTCTTCACAATCCAGTCGGCCTTCTCGGTAACGGCTTTGTCCACTTCATACAAAGGCACCCACTTGGGCGCGCTAACCACCAGCCCGTCGGGCCCGACCTGAAAGCCAATGGTGCGGCGTTTGCCCCGCTTGAATTCAAACGCCACATGGACGTGATTCAACCGCGCTTCGCGGTTGGCGCGGGGGTGAACAAAGCGGGCCGGGCGCATCACCTCGCTTTCGGCAGGCCCGGAGGGCTCAGCGCCGAATAAATCCCGGGTGAACTGCAACAGGCTGCGCATTGACTCAACGGTAGGCGTCAGGGTCCAGACGGCGCATTTCCGACTCAATCCAGTCCTGCACTTCCCGCATCAGCTCATCGGGCTGGCGGCCCATGCTGGGGATGGGTTTGCCGATGGACACCTCAATCGTGCCAGGGGTCTTGATCCAGCTCTTGCGTGGCCAGCATTTGGCGGACGTCACGGCAATGGGCACCACCGGCGCGCCCGTGTCCACCGCCAGGCGGGTACCGCCTGATTTGTACAGCCCCACCTGCCCGCGTGGGATGCGGGTGCCTTCGGGGAACATGATGACCCAGGTACCCTTGGCCAGTAACTCGCGGCCCTGCTCGACCACCTTGGCAAACGCCTGCTTGCCGGCCTTGCGGTCGATGTGAACCATCTCCAGGCGGGCAATGCCCCAGCCAAAAAACGGAATCATGAGAATTTCTTTTTTGAAAACGTACGCCAAGGGCCGCGGCATGATCAGTGGCATCAGAAACGTCTCCAGCGTAGACTGGTGCTTGACCAGCAGGATGGCCGGCATGGCGTGGCCGTTGGCATCTACGCCGGGCAGGTTTTCTGCGCCGATGACCCTCCAGTTCACACCGCAAATCGCACGCAGCCCGACCATGGCGCAAGCCAGAAAGAAGTTGGCCGAAGCCAGCATGTGCCGGGCGCTGGCAAACGGGGCTGCGGCCACCATCCAGAAGGCTACCGGAATCACGGTGATCAGCATCCAAAGCAGGTGAATGGCAGAGCGAATTGCGGACATTGATAGTTAAAAGGGCTTAAAGTCCCCGTGTTTATTGAATAGTTAGCTACGTATTAAATAGCATTTTGAAATCTATACCGGGACACCGGGCCGGGGAACTAGACCCCCGCAACGGATTTAGTCACCAGCCAGTCGGCAAATGCGCCCAGATCCTCGTGCACCCGCGTGCCCGCCGGAAAAGTCTCCGGCAACGCCCGCCCCCTGTAGACCGCCCCATTCCCCGTCAACACCAGATGTGGCTGGCAGCCGGCTGTGGCACCCGCCACCGCGTCGCGCGTGGCGTCACCCTCCACGTGCACGTCGAGCACAACAGCAGCGGCACCATCCGCGCCGGCGACGCGCTGCGGCGCCTGATCGACGTCGGCCTCAAGCACGGCGGCGGCTGGTACCCCGCCTACCACCGCTACGCCCTGCCGCGGCAGGTCGAGTTCTGCTTTCCGCAGATGCGCGAGTTCC
>JANOLC010000396.1:0-7692 GCA_031419575.1 Burkholderiales bacterium
CCGACTTGGCTCGCGCCATCACCTTGCGCTCGTTCGCCACGTGGGCATCACGGCCCAGCCGGGGCGGCGACTGGTTCTCCTGCATGGTCGAGTTGGCGGTGTAGAAGCACTCGCAGGCCTCCACATGTTCATTGTCTTCAACGCGGGCGATGAAACGCTCCAGAGTTTCAGAGCTGGGCATGAGTGGTCTCCTTCGCCGGGTTGATTTTGGTGCGGCTTTGACGCCTGGGCAGCCGTGCAATATCAATGGCCTGATTCGCCAGTGCCACCAGTTGCATGGACTCTTCCAGCGCCTGCGCAGGCACTTCAAAATAGCGATTGACCATGACCCGCCCTTTGCGCGTGGCATAGGAAAAGCAGGTGCTGCCCAGCTTTTCATACGCAGGACGGCTGGTGTCGTCCACCACAAAATACAGCGTGTTGCCCATCACCATGCCGAATTGCGTGCCGTCTGCCGTCAGACCGATGCCGCCAAAGAAACGCATGCGTCCGAGGTGGTCGATGGCGGCCAGCTGGTCGATCACGAATTCGGCGAAACTGGAGGCGGGCGGGCTCACGAACCGGTACCAAACCGGGCGCGGGTGCGATCGGTCTCGATCTCGCGGTTGCGCGGCTCAGCCGCCGTGACCAGCGACGCCATGAGCTGCCGCGCCGATTGCGCCACCTGCGCCACGGCCAGATCGAAAGCCGCCTCGTTCGCCTTGGACGGGATGTTGAACCCGCTGAGTTTGCGCACGAACTGCAGCGACGCATCGCGGATCTCCAGCTCGGTGGCGGGCGGGGCGAAATTGAAGAGGGTTTTGATATTTCTGCACATGACTCAATCCGGCACCACCGCCGTCACCTCAATCTCCACCTTGGCGCGCGCCTCCATCAGGCCGGCCACCTGCACGCAGGTCATGGCGGGGAAGTGGCGGCCCATTACTTCGCGGTAAACGGTACCCAGCTCTTTCAGGCGGGCGTTGTATTCCACGCGGTCCAGCACATACCAGGTCATGCGCACCATATGTTGGGGGCCTGCACCGCCCGCGGCCAGCACGGCGGCCACGTTGCGCAGGGTTTGCGCAGTCTGGGCGATGAAATCGTCGGTCTCAAACTGCTGCTGGGCGTTCCAGCCGATTTGACCACCCACATAGATTTGGGTGCCACGTGCGCTCACACCGTTGGCATAACCCTTGGCGGGAGCCCATCCGGGGGGTTGGAGGAGGTTCATGGTCAGGTCTTGAGTTTGAAGCGTTGAAGTTTGCCGGTCTCGGTGCGTGGCAGGGTGGGCACAAACTCGATCTCGCGCGGGTACTTGAAGGGGGCTATTGCCACTTTCACAAAGTCCTGCAGGGTCTTGACCATGGCATCGTTTGCTGGTTCACCGGGCTTGAGCACCACAAACGCCTTCACGATCATGCCGCGGTCCGCATCGGGCTTGCCCACCACCGCGCACTCCAACACGGCAGCGTGCTTGAGCAGCGCATCTTCCACCTCGGGCGCGCCCACGTTGTAGCCGGCGGTGATGATCATGTCGTCGGTGCGGGCCTGGTAGAAGTAGTAGCCATCGACGTCCTGCATGAAGGCATCGCCGGGGTGGTTCCAGCCGTTCTTCACGTAGCTGGTTTGGCGCGCATCGCTCAAATATTTGCAGCCGGTGGGGCCGATGACGGCCAGCTTGCCCACGGTGCCGCGCGGTAACTCCACACCCTCGTCATTCACCACTTTGGCGGTGTAGCCGGGCACCACTTTGCCGATCGCGCCGCGCCGCACCTCAGCCCCGGCGCTGGAGATGAAGATGTGAAACATTTCGGTCGCGCCAATGCCGTCCAGCATCTCGATGCCGGTGGCGTCTTTCCAGAGCTGGCGCGTGGCATCGGGCAGGGCTTCCCCCGCGCTCACACAAATGCGCAGCGGTGGCGCGCCTCGGACGTCACTGAGCGGCTTCATGAACGGTGCCATCTGCCGGTAAAACGTGGGCGCGGTGTAGCAAATGGTGGCGCGCTCCTCGAACATCAACCCTGCCATGGCCTCGGGCGTGTAGGCGATGTTGGGGAAATAAATCGACGCGCGTGCCCACATGGGGAAGATCAGCATGCCGCCCAGTCCGAAGGTAAACGCCAGCGGCGGCGAGCCCATGATGATGTCGTCGGGCGTGGCTTTGAGCACATGGCGTGGCCAGGCCTCGCACGCGGCCAACACATCGCGGTGTGTATGGATGGCGGCCTTGGGCTGACCGGTGGTGCCGGAGGTGAACGCCATCAACGCGATGTCGGTGGCCGCCGTGGAGCAAGCGGTGAAATCCGCAGACTTGGGCGCGCACAGGGCACCCAGGTCTTGCGGGTCATTGGCGGCGTTAAACATCACCACGCGCTGCAAGGTGGGGTGTTTGCGCTGGGCCGCCAACAACTCGTCTTTCAGCTTGGCATCACACAGGGCCAACGCAGGTTGCGCTTTGTCGATGATCTCGCCCAGCTCCTTGGCGCGCAGCAGCGGCATGGTGGCCACGGCTATCAGCCCCGCCTTGACCACGGCCAGCCACGCCAGCGCCATGCCGATGGAATTGCCACCGCGCAGCAACACGCGGTTGCCGGGCAGCAGGCCGTAGTCTTGTGTCAGCAAATTGGCGATGCGGTTGACACGTTCATGCGTTTCACGGTAGGTGAAGGTGATGTGGGGTGAGCGCAAAAAGGGGCGGTCTGCGTAACCCGCTTTTTGGGCTTGGTTGAAGAGCACCTCCACCAAATTGAGTTTTTCCGGGAACTGCAATTCGGGCCGGTCAAACTGCAGCGTGGGCAGTTGCTCAATCGGAGGTAACCGGTCGTGAACGAAGCGGTCAGTTTGGGCGGAAATTGGCATGGCTATTGATCTCTCAGGAAAATTCCGTTCGCCCTGAGCTTGTCGAAGGGCCCTTCGACAAGCTCAGGGCGAACGGACAAAGGGTGTGCGTCATTTCTATTCAACGCTTAAGCTGTCACAGCTTTCAAAACCGACTTGCCGATGATCAGCTGCTGCACCTCGGTCGCGCCCTCGTAGATGCGCAGCGAGCGGATGTCGCGGTACAGGTGCTCGACCCGGGTGCCGACTTTCACGCCCATGCCGCCGTGCATTTGCAGCGCCATGTCGATGACGCGGCTGGCGTTCTCGGTGGCGGTCATCTTGGCCATGGCCGCGGCTGCGGTGTAGGCCTGTGCGGTGGCGGGTGTGGCGGTGCCGATGGCGTCACGCATCCAGGCGGCGCGGTAGGTGAGCAGGGCCCCGGCGTCGATCAGCGCGGCCATCTCGCCCAGCTTGGCTTGCGTCAGCTGGAAATCACTCAGGCGCTGGCCGAACATGGGGCGCGCTTTGGCGTAACTGACGGCTTCTGCCAGCGCGCGGCGCGCCATGCCTAGCGCAGCCCCCGCGACCGAGGCCCGGAAAATGTCCAGCGTCTGCATGGCCAGCTTGAAGCCGCCATTCAACTCGCCCAACATGGCTGTGACGGGCACACGGCAGTCGTTGAACTTCAACGTGGCTAGAGGATGTGGCGCCATCACCTCAATGTGTTCGGACGCGTCCAGCCCCGGTGTGGTGGCGTCCACAATGAAGGGCGTGATGCCGCGTGTGCCCGCCTGCGGGTCGGTCTTGGCAAACACGCAGTAGTAGTCGGCCAGGCCACCGTTGCTGATCCAGGTTTTGCTGCCTGAGAGGCTATAAAACCCAGTGCCTGAGTCATTTTCAGAGGTAAAAGTGCCTATAGTCCTCGTCGAACATACATAGTTTGCTACTGTTTTCATAGCGCCCACATCGGAGCCTGCATCCGCCTCGCTCAGGGCAAAGGCGGCAATTTTGCGACCACTGGCTACGTGTGGCAGGTAGGCGGCCTGCTGCGCGGGGGTACCGGCCAGGGTGATGGCACCACTTCCCAAGCCCTGCATAGCGAAGGCAAAGTCGGCCAGGGCTGAGTGAAACGCCAGCGTTTCGCGCAGGATGACCAGTGCGCGTGAATCGAGTTTAGGCAACGCACCGCCAAATTCAGCGGGCACGCAATACTTCAGCCAGCCCGCATCGCCCAGTAAACGTACCCACTCCCGGCAGGCGCGGCGGTCGTCAGTTTCATCAACGTTTTGCAGCTGCACCCAGGTGGCGAGATCAGCGGCCAGCGCTTGGTGCTCGGCGCTGAAAAAAGGCAGGTTCAGGTGATGGGTCGATGGTGTCATAGCGTCAAGCATCTCAGTCGCCCCCAAACACGGGTTTTTGCTTGGCGGCAAACGCGTCATAGGCGCGGTGGAAGTCGTTCGTCTGCATGCAGATGGCCTGCGCCTGTGCCTCGGCCTCAATCGCCTGGTCGATGCTCATGGACCACTCCTGGCTCAGCATGGTTTTGGTCATGCCGTGGGCGAAGGTGGGGCCAGCGGCCAGCTCGGTGGCAACGGCTTGCGCCTTGGCCAGCAGATCAGCGGAATCATGCAGCGCGTTGAAGAAGCCCCACGCGTGGCCTTCTTGCGCCGTCATGGCGCGCCCGGTGAACAGCAGCTCGGACGCCCTGCCCTGCCCGATAACGCGTGGCAACAGGGCACATGCGCCCATGTCGGCCCCGGCCAGGCCGACGCGTGTGAACAGAAACGCCGTCCGGGTGGCTGGGCTGCCGAAACGCAAGTCGCAGGCCAGCGCCATCATGGCCCCGGCCCCGGCGCAGATGCCGTCAATCGCGCCGACGATGGGCTGCGGGCAGTGGCGCATGTTGCGGATCAGGTCGCCGGTCATACGGGTGAACTCCAGCATTTCGGGCATGCTCATTTTTGTGAGCGGGCCGATGATTTCATGCACATCGCCGCCGCTGCAGAAATTGCTACCGGCACCGGTGACGACGACGACCTTCACATCGGTCGCGTATTTGAGCGCCTGAAACAGGTCACGCAACTC
Organism: Burkholderiales bacterium; assembly: GCA_031419575.1. GTDB lineage: Bacteria > Pseudomonadota > Gammaproteobacteria > Burkholderiales > Burkholderiaceae_C > JANYCG01. Next base: position 4,888 of record JANOLC010000396.1, read on the forward strand.
GGCGTAGGAATCAAAGGTGAGCGGGTTCTTGCGCTCGGGGCGATTCAGGGTCAAGGTGCCTACGCCGCCCTTGTCGTCCACGGGCTGATAGCCCCAGGAAAAGTGCCGGGCGGTGTAGTCGGCCAGCGGGTTGAACTGGGCCCGCATGGGGTTGGTGGGGGTAATGAAGTGCTTCATGTCGAGGGTTCCGTATTGTGTTTCTTGGGATTCAAACAGTTCTCAGCCTGTCATCCTGCCTACGCTTGTCATCCTGCCTACGCTTGTCATCCCGGACTCGATCCGGGATCCATGACTTCCGCAGCCATGGATTGCGGGTCAAGCCCGCAATGACAGCCACTGGTGTGGGTTAAGGCGGTGCGCCGCCTTTCGGGATGCCAGACTTGACCTTGCCCAGGAGCTTGTGCAGGGCCGTCACTTCTTTCTCGGTCAGTCCCGAAAAGGCCAGCACGATCCAGCCCTCATGCGCAACCGCCATGGCGCGGAAATTCTTGCGCCCCTTGGGGGTCAACTTCACGCGGCAGGCGCGCTTGTCGTCAGCCACTTCCACGCGGGCGACCAGGCCCTCGGTCACCAGCTGGTCGGTGATGCCGGTGATGTTGCCGCGCGTGACCATCATGCGGCTGGACAACTCGTTCATCTTCAGGCCTTCAGCCGAGCGATCAAGCTGCGCCATCAAATCAAAACGCGGCAGGGTGGTGTCGAACTGCTGGCGTAATCCGCTGCGCACCTGCTGCTCCACCAGTTGGGTGCAGGTCAGCATGCGCAGCCACAGGCGCAGCTCCTGCGCGTGGTCGGCTTGCGTGGTGCCGTGTAAGCGGGCTTCTTGGTCCAAGATTGTTGTCCTTTTAATCACTATTAAATTAATAGCAATGTATTGAATATGGGCGAGGACTTAAGGTCGATTTACCTTTGACATTTCGCGGTAGAGCTGATCCCGGCCACTCAAATACTGCTTGGGCCAGCTCACCGCGTGGCTCTGCAATTTGGCGGCTTCGTGCAGCGTCCAGGCCGGATCAGCCAAGTGTGGGCGGGCGATGGCGCACAGGTCGGCACGGCCGGCCGCGATGATGCTGTTGACATGGTCGGCTTCGCTGATGGCACCCACGGCGATGGTGCGAATACCGGCCTCGTTGCGAATGCGGTCCGAAAACGGTGTCTGGTACATGCGGCCATACACCGGCTTGGCGGCGCGGGTGGTCTGGCCGGACGACACGTCGATGAAATCGCAACCGGCTGCCTTGAACAGGCGCGCTACAGCCACCGCGTCATCGGCCGTGTTGCCACCCGGTGCCCAGTCGTGGGCGGAGATGCGCACACTCATGGGCAGGTGGGCGGGCCACACGGCACGCATGGCAGCAAACACTTCCAGAGGGTATTTGCAGCGGGCGGCGATGTCACCGCCATATTCGTCCGTGCGCAGGTTGGTCAGCGGGGTGATGAAGCTCGATAGCAAATAACCGTGCGCGCAGTGCAGCTCCAACCAGTCAAACCCCGCGTCGGCCGCGCGCACGGTGGACGCCACAAACTGCTGGGTCAGGGTGTCCATGTCCGCGCGGGTCATGGCGTGGGGCACTTGGTTCTGGGGGCCGAAGGACACGGCACTGGCGGCCATCACGGGCCAGTTGACGGTGTCGCCCTGGCGCTCACCAGGCCGGTCATGTGGTGCTGCGGTTTCCGGCAGCGGCTCGTCAGTCGCTTCCCAACCCACCTGGGTCGAGCCTTTGGGGCCGCTGTGGCCGAGTTGCAGGCCGATTTTGGCAGTGCTCTGGTGGTGAACAAAGTCGACGATGCGGGCAAAGGCCAGCGCCTGCCCATCATTCCACAGGCCCGGACAACCGGGCGTGATGCGACCCTCGGGCGTGGGGCTGGTCATCTCCACAAACACCAGCCCGGCACCGCCCAGCGCGCGCGCGCCCAGGTGCACCAGGTGGAAGTCCTGCGGCACGCCATCCACCGCGCTGTAGGTGGCCATTGGAGAGACGACGATGCGGTTTTTTAGGGTCAACTCCCTCGCGGTGAGGGGCAACAGCATGGGCATGACCGCCTGCTTCGCAAACCCTTCGCCCTGAGCTTGTCGAAGGGCTTCGACAAGCACAGCCCGAACGGAGGTTGCAGGCTCAGCCCGGACGGAGGCGGCGAGCCACGACTCAAAGCCCCCTAGCCAAGCGGCATCGCGCAGGCGCAGATTCTCGTGGCTGATGCGCTGTGAGCGGGTCAGAATGGAATAGGCAAATTGCTCAATCTCCATGCCGGTGTAGCGGGTCACGTTCTCGAACCACTCGGTCGAGTTGCGCGCGGCGTTCTGAATTTTGAGCACCTCCACGCTGCGCCGCGCTTCGTAACGTTGCAGCACGGCGGTCATGTCGCGGTCGTCCTTTGTTGCCACCAGCTCATCAGCACTCGCAGCAAATTCATTGGCCAAATCAATCGCATCTTCCAGCGCCAGCTTGGTGCCACTGCCAATCGAGAAATGTGCGGTGTGCGCCGCATCCCCCATCAATACAACAGGCACCCCCACACTCCCTACTGCGTGTGGTTCGCTGCCCCCCGAGAGGGCGGGCCTTGCTAGGGGCGGCCCGTCGCTGCGGCCGGGCACGTTGATCCTGTGCACCCAGGTCTTGCAGACCACGTGGGGGAAACGGATCCAGTTGGCCGAGCCGCGCAAATGCTGGGCGTTGCTGATCAGCGCATGGCCATCCAAGTACTTGGCGAAAAGGTTCTCGCAAAATGCGATGCCCTCGGCCTGGCTCATCTCATCGAGCCCATGGGCTTTCCACACCGCTTCGGGGGTCTCCACAATGAAGG
>JANOLC010000397.1:0-2939 GCA_031419575.1 Burkholderiales bacterium
GGCCACCTAGCTCGTCCTTGCCCTGCAAGACGGCCTTGGGGGTCAGGCCACCCGCCGCCACTTGGCTGACACCATCAGCCAACAGCAACAACGGCCGCGCAATTTGATTGCCCAGCACCACCGCCAGCAGTACCGCACCAAAGACCGCCAGAAACAGGCTCAAGGTGAGCGTGCCGATGTACATGCGTTTTAGACCATCCCGAGCGAGCGCTCGCTCTTGGTACTCGCGATTGGCTTGGGTCACCGCCAGCGCATTGGTCACCAACGACGACGGCAAAGCCTGCGTCACCATCAAATACCGTACCTCACCTTGTAGCTCAAAGCGGGCATTGCCAACGGGCACCAACGCTTTAATGCGGGCATTGTTCACCGTGCTGGGGGTGGCTTCGTCCAGGCCCTCCACCCACGTGACCGACTTTTGAGTGCGCGCATTTTTGAACTGCGAGGCCGTCGGGCGGTCGGGGTTGAGTTGAAACCGCGATTGCCCCGCGCCCGCAATCAACTGACCCGCAGTCCCCCACAACACAGCATCCGTCGCGCCCAACAGATCGCGAACACGCTCCAACGGCAATGCGGCCGTGGCATCAGGCGCATCGGCCAGTTGAACGGCTGCGGAGCGGGTGTTGGCGGCCAGGTCACTGGCCAGAGTTTCCAATGTGACGCGGCCCAAGTTCAAACCCGCCTCCAACGCACCCTCCACTTTCACATCGAACCAGCTTTCAATCGAGCGCGACACGAACTGATAGGACACCACATAGATCAGCATACCCGGCGCAAATCCCGCCAGTGCAAAAATGGCGGCCAACTTGACCAACAAACGGCTGCCAAAGCGACCCTGGCGAAGGCGCACCACCAGACGCACGGCAATCCAGCCAATGGCAACCAGTAGCAGCACGGCCACCACCACGTTCAAGGTGAACAGGCGCGCGTAATTGCGCTCGTACATGTCACGGTTGTTGGTGGCCTGCGTCAGCAAGAACAACAGCACCAGGCCAATGGCCACCATGGCGGCGGTGCCAACACCGACCGTCCATCGCAGGGTGCGCGAGCTGTTCAGCGAAAACCGCGTTGACGCGGTGGCCCCCACGTCAACGTCGCTCATTTAGCGCTGGGCGGTGCCAGCCGCTGGATGGTGGTAGCGGAGATGTCCCAGTCCGCCTGGCCCAAGGCGCCAATTTGGAAGGGGCGCGGCAGTTGGGTAACGTCCAGGCGAAACCGGAACTCGACGTTGTTTTTAGGGTCGGTATCGATGTCGCCAGCCTCGGCAATCTTCCAGCGCGACACGCGGCGCATGGCCGCGAGCGCCTCACCCAGAGTCTCAAAGCCCTGGTTTAGGGCCAAACCCAGGCTGCTGGCAGTGATGGTGCCGGACGCGATGTTCAACCGCCACCGCCGCGTGAGAGGCTGGTAGGCCAGGCGCATATGGCGCTCCACACTCAGCAGCTTTTTGTCAGACCAATACCAGCGGTCGCGAAACACATCAACTTCGGCCACGAAAAACAGGGCCACGCCACGCAAAAGAGCGTCTTCAACGGCGCTGGGCAAATCAAAGCGCACGGTGGCGGACAAAAACACGCCATCTGCCGTGCGCTCAACCTGAAGCTGGGATATCTCAGCGGGCCCGCTTTCACCCAGCGCCGCTGCCGCCTGCGCGGTGGGCATCGCGCCCAACATAAGGCATGTACAGACCATACAGGCCAGCCACGCCGCACATTCAAGCCGCGTGCTTCTCAAGCAAAGCGAGATAAAAGCCGTCATGGTCATCTTTTGAATTGTCCGGGACACCGTCGCTGCCCGAACGGAAATGGGGAATTAAATGCCCTGGCGACGGCATCAAAGTGGCAAGGGTGTTGTGTGCAAGAAACGTTTGGACCTGTTGTTCGCCCTCAGCCCTAAACACCGAGCAAGTGCAATACAGCAACCGCCCGCCAGGTTTGAGCAAAGGCCACAGCGTCTTCAGCAGATGGGCCTGCGTGGCCGCCAGGTGAGCAATATCACTTTCCCGACGCAACCAACGCACGTCAGGGTGCCGGCGCACGATGCCAGATGCCGTGCAGGGCGCATCCAACAAAATGGCGTCAAACAAATCACCATCCCACCAGCTTTTGGGCTTGGCGGCGTCGCCCACCAAGACATTCGCGCTGAGCCCCAGTCGCAGCATGGTCTGGTGAATGCGCTCGCAGCGAGTCGCATCAATGTCAAGTGCCGTCACTTTACAAAACCCGGATTCCAGCAAATGCGCCGTCTTTCCGCCCGGTGCGGCGCAGGCATCGAGTACCTTGAGCTCGCGTGACGGATCGAGTCCTTTAAGAAGCAATGGGGCCGCCATTTGAGCCGCCGCGTCTTGCACCGAAACATGCCCGTTGGCAAAGCCGGGAATATCTTGCACCGGCAGCGCCTGGTCCAACACAATGCCCACATCGCCCGATGCTTTCGCAGCAATGCCCGCCGCCGTCAACCGGGCAAGATAGTCTTGGCGCGTTGACTTCAAGGTGTTCACTCGCAATGTCATGGGAGCCTGGCGGTTACTGGCCTCCAGAATGGATTGCCACTGATTGGGATAGTCTTTTTTCAGACGGGCAATCCACCACGCGGGGTGGTTCCACCGGGCCATCGGATCGCCGTCAGTCGTAGTGACTAGCGCGTCACGTTCGCGCAAAAAACGGCGCAGGCAGGCATTGATAAAGCTGCCTTGCGCTTGCGTGGCGGAGGAGCGCTTGGCCGCCTCAACGGCTTGATTGACCAGCGTATACACCTCATAGGGCGCGTCCGCCTCATTCCAGGCCAGGCCCAACGCCGTGCAAAGCAGGGCGTCTGCCAGAGGCGGGGGGGACCGCTTGGCCAAAAGGTAGCGCAAGGCCTCAGCCCGCCCCAAAGACCGCAGTACTTGGAACACCAAGGCCTGAACGCCGGGGCGCAGCCGGGCATCGACCGCATTG
>JANOLC010000398.1:0-1870 GCA_031419575.1 Burkholderiales bacterium
CTGGCGGACTTCCCCAACGTGGATGGCGTGGTCGCGCTCACGCACGGCACGGGGTGCGGCATGGACAGCGAAGGCTTGGGGCTGCAGATTTTGCAGCGCACACTGACGGGCTACGCCACCCATGTCAATTTCTGGGGCGTGCTGGTGGTGGGCTTGGGCTGCGAAGCGAACCAGATCAACGCCTGGCTCGCTACCGGGCAATTGCGTGAGGGCGACAACCTGCAGGTTTTCAACATCCAGGACACCGGTGGCACTACAAAAACAGTCGCAAAAGGTATAGAGCTGGTGCGGACTATGCTGCCAAAGGCCAATCAAATTCAGCGGGAGCCGTGCAGCGCAGCACACATCACCATCGGCCTGCAATGTGGTGGCTCGGACGGCTACAGCGGCATTAGCGCCAACCCGGCTTTGGGCGCGGCGGTGGACTTGCTGGTGGCGCACGGTGGCACGGCCATCCTGTCTGAAACACCAGAAATTTACGGTGCCGAACACCTGCTGACGCGCCGCGCTGTGAACCGCGCCGTGGGTGAGAAGCTGATAGCGCGCATCAAGTGGTGGGAGAACTACACCCGTATCAACGAGGGCGAGATGAACAATAACCCGTCACCCGGCAACAAAGCCGGCGGCCTGACCACCATTCTGGAGAAGTCGCTGGGTGCGGTGGCCAAAGGCGGCACCAGCAATCTGCAAGGGGTGTTTGAGTACGCCGAAAAAGTGGACACCCACGGCTTTGTTTACATGGACACGCCCGGCTACGACCCGGTTAGCGCCACAGGCCAGGTGGCCGGTGGTGCCAACCTGATCTGCTTCACCACGGGGCGCGGGTCAGCCTACGGCTGCGCACCGTCGCCCTCGCTCAAACTCTCCACCAACTCCGCCCTGTGGCGCAAGCAGGAAGATGACATGGACATCAACTGCGGCGAAATTGTGGATGGCACCGCCACCGTGGCCGAGATGGGGCAGCGCATTTTTGAGCTGGTGCTGGCCACGGCGTCAGGTGCTGCGAGCAAGAGCGAGAAACACGGCTACGGCCAAAGCGAATTCGTCCCCTGGCAAGTTGGCGCAGTGATGTAGCCCGGCGTCAGCCACTAAAAAAGTAATTTTATGTAACTACTCAGCCCCCCGGTTGTCATCCCGGGCTCGATCCGGGATCCAGTGACTTCTGGGGTCATGGATTGCGGATCGAGTCCGCAATGACAGCCATGGAGAGGCTGTGTAGTTACCAAAATTCGCACAATTTTTCGCTGGTTTGATGAACAAATCACCTCTAAGTTGTTGAGTCATAAGACCTGAGTAGTTACAATTTTATATGTCAAAAACCCTTCAAGTCCCCGCCCTTATTGAGCAGTCTGCTCTTATTTTAGTAGCAGCAGGCAGCTCTCCCGAAGAAGCCCACACGGTGGCTTCCAACCTGGTGATGGCCAATCTCAGCGGCCACGACTCGCATGGCGTGGGTATGTTGCCGCGTTATGTGGACGCGGTGCTGGAAGGCGGCCTCACGCCCAATGCCAGCATCAAGATCAACCTGGACATTGGCACCATGCTGTCGCTGGACGGCCAACGCGGTTACGGCCAGGTGGTGGGGGAACAAGCAATGGCGCTGGGGATGGCGCGCGCCAAACAGCATGGCAGTTGCATCATGACGCTGGGCAACGCCCACCACTTGGGTCGCATTGGCCACTTTGCCGAGATGGCGGTGGCGCAAGGGCTGGTGTCGCTGCATTTTGTGAACGTGCTGTCGCGCCCCGTGGTGGCACCCTGGGGCGGTGGCGATGGCCGCTTTGGTACTAACCCCTGCTGCATTGGGGTGCCGCTCAAAGGACAAGATCCTTTTGTTCTCGACTTTGCAACGAGCCGCGTCGCCCAAGGC
>JANOLC010000399.1:0-3767 GCA_031419575.1 Burkholderiales bacterium
GCGGTGGTGTCGCTGCACAGCGGCATGACCAACCCGCAGCGCTTAAGGAGCTGGCTGGCCGCCCACAGCGGCGCGGCACGCATTGTGCTGGGCACCCGCATGGCGGTGTTTGCGTCGTGCCAAAAGCTCAAACTCATCATCGTGGATGAGGAACACGACCCCAGCTACAAGCAGCAGGAAGGCGCCCGTTACTCGGCCCGCGACCTGGCCATTTACCGGGGTCGGCTGGAAGATGCCAAGGTGATGCTGGGCAGTGCCACGCCGTCGCTGGAAAGCTGGCACCACAGCCGCGCACCTGGTGAGGGCGGCCGCTACATGCGCTTGCACATGCCCAGCCGGGTGGGGAAAGCAGCATCGCTACCCCTCGTTCGGCGCGTGGACATGAACCACCAGCCCGCCCGCGCCGTGATCTCCCCACCGCTGCTGCAGGCCATCAAGGACCGCATCGCGCGCGGCGAGCAATGCATGGTGTTTTTGAACCGGCGCGGCTACGCCCCGGTGCTGGCCTGCAACGCCTGTGACTGGAAAAGCGAATGCCCGCATTGCAGCGCCTACCGCGTGTTCCACAAAATTGACCGCACCCTGCGCTGCCACCACTGCGGCTTTGCCGAACGGGTGCCGCGCGCCTGCCCCGAGTGTGGCAACGTCGATATCTCCCCGGTCGGCCGTGGCACAGAACGGCTGGAAGAACATCTGGCCGAGCTGCTGGCCGATGTGCGCCGCCCTGGCAGCGTGTCTGACGACGTCCCGCAAGGCGAACCCATCCGTATCGCCCGCATCGACGCCGACAGCACCAAGCTCAAAGGCGCGCTGGAGCAGCAACTGGCGCTGGTGCATTCGGGCGAAGTCGACGTGCTGGTCGGCACCCAGATGATTGCCAAGGGCCACGATTTCCGGCGCATCACGCTGGTGGCCGCGATCAACCCCGATGGTGCCTTGTTCTCCAGCGACTTCCGGGCGCCAGAGCGCCTGTTCAGCCTGCTGATGCAGGCCGCAGGCCGGGCCGGACGAGATGCCGAGTTTGGCGGAAAGAACATCAGCGCCAGCATCGTCAACAACGCAAGCAGCGAGATGTGGGTTCAAACCTTTCACCCCGCGCACCCCTTGTTTGAATCCTTAAAGCGTCACGATTACCCCGCCTTCGCCGCCCAGCAACTCAAAGAGCGCGAGCAAGCTGCCATGCCCCCATTCAGCTTTCAAGCGCTGGTGCGCGCAGAAGCCCGCGAGCAAGACATCGCCCAGGGCTTTCTGACCGCAGCCAGCCTGGCCGCGCAAGCCCTGCCCGACGCCCCCTTCGTCACGCTCTACCCAGCGGTCCCCATGACCATCCAGCGCGTCGCCAACATCGAGCGCGCTCAAATGCTGGTTGAAAGCCCGTCACGCGCGCACCTGCAGCGCTTTTTGACGGAATGGCATGCGGTGTTGCTGGCGATGCGGCAGCAACCCGAAGGCAAAGGCGTCATCCGCTGGGCTGTGGATGTGGACCCGCTGGCGATTTGAGGGCTGCAGCGCTATTACAAAATTAATAGCTAACTATTGATACTTTACGGGGACTTGGGGGTTATTTGACGCTTGATTCGTCAGCAACCGCTGGCAGTTGTGACAAAAGCGCGAGTCCGGGTGTACAGATCGTAATTTTTCTGAGAACGCCGTCTGCGTTCAGTGAATACAACGCCGTCCTTACGCAGTTATAGTCACATGCGACTATCGCTCCCACTTTAACCCCTTCATCACGGTACTTCGATGGAAAAGGGAAACTGATTTGGTGGGCATGGCAAGCAATACAGTTTTATCTAAATGAGCAAGCCAAATGGCCGTTTGCTGCCTGACACTTGTCGTAGCTCCTTTAACCCGTCCCATGCGCCACTCTCATTCTGTCGTCTCATTTGGAAATTCCAAGTTAAGAGTTCAGCTATTTCGCATTTGTTCAAATGAATCGTCCTCAAGCATCTTGTTAAATTTGGAGCTTTGACTGGTTTCGGGCAATGTGCCGTACAGGCCAATGTGTTCGGTCTCGCGCACCGGAAAAATTGCGCGCACGCATAGGTGAGGCATGCTTGGCGGATTACTGCCGCAGCACTTCCTCGAAAGACCAGTGCAAATTGGCACGAGTCACCTTCAGGCTTGACGGTGGGTGCTCTAGGAAGGTCCTAGGCTAGTGACAAAACGGTTGCGTCAGGTTTACTCTCTCGGTTGGCTCTATTGGCTTGCTCGCCACAAGGATCTTGGACTTGTGCTGCTCGACGATTCGAATCAAGACGGGGTTCCCGAGAAATCTATCCGTGCCTTTTTGCATTCACGCCGAACAACTCAGATGTTTGATCGACAGGAGTTCAAGGCCGCTTTATCCGGATACGTTGGTGACAACGAGTTTGTTATGTTGTTGAACGCTTATTCCGTATTCAAAGCAAACGCCGGAATGCCACCCAAGCCAACCCCTTCACAAGCTCACGCGTACTTTCTGCGATCCCGTGGACTGCCAGTGCACGCCCTTTTGGAGTCGTCACGTGGATCGCTGCCAAGACTGACACATTGTTGGTCGTGCAAGCAACCATTGAGTAGCTTTATCAATCTTGAATGTGAGGGATGTAAGTGGATCATTTGTTCTTGCGGGGCGTGTGGTTGCGGCAGGACATAACCTCCGCTACTGCGAGCAAAACGGCCCCTTCAGAGACACTGTGGTCTGAGCGGTCTAAGTGTCAAGATTTGCAATACCGCAATTGCGCGTAATTAGTGTCCCGCCACGTGCGAGTCCAGTAAAGTCAAATTTCAAGACTTGCAAAATTCAACAATCTCGAATTTTGGTAGCTACAATAAACGGTGCGCTTCCTATTTGACCCTGACAAAGACAAGCTGAACTTGGCGAAGCACGACTTGTCGCTTTCTTTTGCGGAAAAGTTGATCTGGGATGAAGCGTATGTTTGGGTTGATCCACGTTATTCATACGACGAGTTGCGAATGATTGGGCTGGTTCCCGAGGGCAACACGCTGTATTACGTGGCGTTTGTAGACCGTGGTGATGTGCGCAGAATCATTAGTCTGCGGCTCGCCGAGCGACGAGAGGTGAAAAAATAAGTCGAAAACATCCAGTAAGCGAGTCATCTTGATGCCATCGGTCAAGGACAACGCCAGAATCGTGACGGCGGCCAAGGCCGATCCAGACGCACAGCCCATGACGAAGGCGCAGCTGGATGCGCTTGTGCCGATCAGCGCTGCGCGAGGCAGGCCAAAATCCGAAAATAAAAAGCTGCTGCTCTCTGTGCGCTACAGCGTCGAGGTCGTTGAATATTTCCGCTCGACAGGTGACGGCTGGCAGGCGCGCATGGACAGTGTGCTGCGGCAATATGTGAACAAGCACGCACCGCAAGGCAATGCGGCTTGACAGGCTGCTCGTCGCGGTCACCAATGCCTGCTCTGCCAATCAATACATGAATGCACGACTGGATACTGCGCTCGCACACTGGAGCTACATTGCCCCGCTATTAGCGCCGCCCACCAACGATGCCGACTACCAGTCCCTGGTGGAGTCGCTTGATGCCATTTTGGATGCGGGCGGGGCAGATGAAACGCATCCCTTGGCCGGTCTGGCGACCATGGTGGGTGACTTGGTGGCGGACTACGAGGCCAAGCGCTACCCTATGCCAGACGCGATGAGCGCTGTCCAGGCGCTGGCATTTTTGATGGCGCAACACAATGTGCGCCAATCCGACCTGCCAGAAATTGGCAACTAGGCCAAAGTTTCGGAAATTTTGTCGGGCAAGCGTGTG
>JANOLC010000400.1:0-4268 GCA_031419575.1 Burkholderiales bacterium
CTAATTAGCATGGTGTTGCCTTCGGCGGATAGAGGGGACTAAACGCCATTCTCCACCAAGGCGTTGGCTCGATGACGCACATTGGTCTGGTTAGCGTATTGCGATTGGTGCTTGGGCGCTGCAAGCACTCAGTGCTGTGAAACTTGGAAATTATTCTGTGCCGGGTGTCACCTGTGCCACCCTAATTCTCTTAAATGGTCAGCCAAATGACTTCGCTTGGGCCAAGGCCCCCAGACTAGCTGTGATGGCAAAAAATTCCGCCACCGTGTCGTCAATGATTTGCTTGGCAGTTTTCACTGAATCAATCAGCCCCACCGTTTGCCCGGCCAGCGCGGGTGCAGCTTCCATGTCGCCGTCAAAGTAGACGCTGCGAATGCCCTTCATCGACTCGAAAGACATCACGCCCTCGTCATAAATGGCCTGGGTGCGTTGTGATTTGAGCGCGCGAATGCAGGGCGTGGATTTCTTGTTCAGCATGAACGTGCCTGTCTCTGAGGCGTTAACGATGGCGTTCTTGTAGTTGTCATGCACGGGGCTCTCTGCGCAGCTCACAAAGCGCGTGCCCATTTGAATGCCTTCAGCCCCCAATGCAAACGCCGCCGCCATGCCACGCCCATCACAAATACCACCCGCCGCAATCATGGGCACGTCGGTGCGTGCGCGAATGGCCTGCAACAGCACCAGCGTTGAGACTTCTTCCGGGTTCTTGAAGCCACCCCCTTCAGCACCTTCGACCACGAGGCCGTCGATGCCCGCGTCCACACACTTCATGGCGGCCTCCACCGTGGGCACCGCGTGGTAAACCGTGATGCCCGCATCATGTAATGGCGCAATGAATTTGGCCGGGCTACCCGCGGATGTGGTGACGAACTTGACGCCCGAGGCGCAGACGAACTTCAGCATCGCGTCGTCTTTCAAAAACCGGATGGGCAGGTTGACACCAAACGGTAAACCCAAAGCGCTCATCTTGGTGATCTCGGCTTGGCAGTTCTCGGTCTCCCCAGACGAGGTTTCGATGATGCCAAGCCCACCTGCGCGTGACACGGCTGACGCCAATTGCGTACGCGCAATCCAACCCATGGGGGCCTGCACAATGGGGTAGGTAGCGCCGGTGTGGGCTAAGACGCGGTTTGCGCGATTGGTCATAGGGTTTGTAGTCGGCAGCATGAAGAGCTCGCCATTATTGCGAGCCTGTTACCTCCGCCATGTCCCCCCGGTTACCGCTGCGGGGAAACCCCGCTCGAATGCGCTTTAAACGCTTTACGCTCCTTCAGGCTTGATCTGTGCGCGTGCAATCACCGGCTTCCAGCGCGCCTGCTCAGCCTTGATGAAGGCATCAAACTCTGCAGCGGTGTTACCTACCGCCAGGGCGGTGTCGGCGGCTAGTTTGTCCGTTACGGCGGCGCTGCGTGTGGCCTTGATCGCCTCAAGCTCCAGCTTGGCCAGGTTGGCTTTGGGCCATTTGCTGGGTGCCATCAGGCCGTACCACTGTGTCATTTCGAAACCCTTGTAGCCCTGCTCGGCCACGGTGGGTACGTCGGGCAGTTGCGGCAGGCGCGCGGTGGTGCCGGTGGCGATGCAGCGCAGCTTGCCCGCCTTGATGAATTGCAGCAACGCAGGCGCACCGACGGCCGAGGCCTGGAGGCGGCCCGAGAGCAGGTCAGTCAGCATGGGGCCGGTGCCGCGGTAAGGCACATGCACCACAAAAGACTCGGTGACCATCTTGAGGTACTCAAACGCCAGGTGTCCGGCGCTGCCGTTGCCGGCGGAGCCGTAGTTCAGCTGGCCTGGCTTGGACTTGGCGTAGGCCACGAATTCCTTAAGGTTTTTCACTGGCAAATCAGGGTGAACCACGTACAGGCTGGGTACTTTGGAGACCAGCGTGATGGGCGCAAAGTCTTTGGCTGCGTCGTAGGGCAGCTTGGAAAAAATGTACGGGTTCACGGCCAATGTGCCGATGTGCCCCAGCACCAGCGTGTGCTCGTCGGTAGAGTTGGCCACTTCTTGCATGGCAATGTTGCCCGCTGCGCCGGGTTTGTTGTCGACAAAGATGTTCTGTCCGATGGACTTGGCCATTTCCCCTGCCACGGCGCGGGCCACGATCTCGGAACTGCCACCGGGCGCAAAAGGTACCACTAGGCGCAGCGGCTTGCTAGGCCAACCTGAGCCTGCCGACGTGGCCTGTGCATGGGCGAGCCAAGGTGACAGGGCAGTTGCAGCGGCGGCGCTGGTTTGTGCCAGCCACTGGCGGCGTGAGAGATCGTTCGGGAATGCGTGGTCGTTGAACATGTTGAATTTGAGTTTCTAAAAGTGTGAACTGGAAAACTATGTAGGAATGTTTGGAGTTTGACAAGCTACTTTATTCAAGCGCAATGCCGCGCTCCTTGACCACACGAGCCCAAAGGCCCATCTGGCTGCGCGCTGGTTGGGGTGCTCAGGCCTGCCGTCAGTATGAAAATGAGTGCTTCTAAATATATAGCAAACTATTTATAGTTGACGGGGACTTTAGGCCAATTTTATGCGTAAGTATTGGTTTTCATGGTGTTTTGAGGCTGTGGGCGGTGTGTTCAAACGCATAAGCATCGCCCCGCGTGGTGCGCAATTCAACGCAGCGGCCCTGCAAGTTAAAAGCCTGCCGCCCGGCCAGATCGCCCGCGAACTGGCTAGCCTTTGTGGGGCGGGTCACCGCCCATAATGAAGACTCTTTTCATTTGGAGATTGGTCGCCCATGTCTGAGAGTCCCCGCAACATCCTTATTTCCGGCGGTAGCAGCGGCATTGGTGCCGCCATCGCCCGTGCCTTCAAAGCGACCGGTGCCTGCGTCACCGCCACCGGGGCCACACCGGCCGAGGTCGATGCGGCGCGCACCCGCCCCGAGATGGCTGGCATCAACCTCACCTTGCTTGACGTGCGCGACGCGCAAGCCGTCAACGCGCTAATTACGTCGGTGGGTGAACTGGATGTGCTGGTCAACTGCGCCGGAGTGATCCGCCGGGGCGTGGAGCATGACCCCGAAGTCTTTGCCGATGTGCTCAATATCAATCTCATCGGCACCATGCGGCTGTGCGCTGCGGCGCGCCCCGGCTTGGCGGCCCGCAGCGGGTGCATCATCAACACCGCGTCCATGCTCAGCTTTTTTGGCGGTGGCCTGGTGCCCGCTTACAGCGCCAGCAAGGGCGGTGTGGCGCAACTCACCAAGTCGCTGGCCATTGCTTACGCGACGGACGGCATCCGGGTCAACGCCGTCGCGCCCGGCTGGATTGCCACGCCATTGACCCAGGCGCTGACGCAGGACGTGGACCGCACCGCGCAAATCTTGGCGCGCACGCCTTTGGGCCGTTGGGGCACGCCAGAAGATGTGGCTGACCCCGTGCTTTTTCTGGCCAGCCCGGCGGCACGGTTTGTCACCGGGGTGATCCTGCCCGTGGATGGTGGTTACCTCATCACCTGAACCACGGAAGAAATTCATATGACCCTGATCACCCAACTTCCCGGCATCCAGCCCGAAATTGCCATCACTGCCATTCCCGACGACGAGCGTGTTTGGGTGCCCCAGGCCACCAACGTCTGGTTTCGTCCGCTGCTGCTCAACACCGTGACGGGCAGCTGGTGCAACCTGCTGCGGGTGCGCAAGTCCGGCGTGTTGTCGCGCCACATTCATCCGTCGTGGGTCACCGGGTATGTCATCAAAGGCGCGTGGCGTTATCTGGAACACGACTGGGTCGCATCTGAGGGCTCGTTTGTCTATGAGCCACCCGGTGAAATCCACACACTGGTGGTAGACGATGTGGTGGGTGCTAAGGCGGGTGCCACTGAGATGATTACTTTCTTCAACATCCACGGCGCCATGATTTACCTGGACGATGCCGGGCAGACCACGGGCTACGAGGACGTTTTCACCAAACTTGCCATGTGCCGCAAGCACTACACCGAGGTTGGTCTGGGTGAAAACTACGTCGATCAGTTTGTACGTTGATTCGTTCAGATATGCATTAAACGCATGTTTGGATGAAAATTGATTGATTGTGAAATGGTGCGACCCGCACTAATATCATTGCCAAACCACCCGGTTACCCACTCTCTCAAACACTGAAGGACTCCCATGGCCCATGCTTCATTCAACTGGCAAGACCCTTTTTTACTGGACAGCCAGCTCAGCGACGACGAACGCATGATTCGCGATCATGCTCCGGCATATTGCCAGGACAATTTGGCCCCCCGCGTTGTGATGCCATTACGTGATGGAACAACCGATTTGCCCATATACC
>JANOLC010000401.1:0-10705 GCA_031419575.1 Burkholderiales bacterium
CGTGCCACGCTGTTCACCAGCTCGTGCAGGCGCGCAAAGGCATCCAGGCGGTTCATGTCTTGGGTGCGGTGGCTTTGGGCTTTGATGACCAGCACGCCCTCGTTGGTGATGCGGCTGTCGCGCAGGGCCAGCAGGCGCTCTTTCACGTCGTCGGCCAGAGAGGAGGCCGGGATGTCAAAACGCAGATGAATCGCACTGGAGACCTTGTTGACGTTTTGCCCGCCCGCACCCTGCGCACGGATGGCGCTGAGTTCGACTTCGGACTCATTAATGGCGATGGGTTCGATGGCGCGGGGTTCAGACATGGTTCAAGGGATTATCCGGGACACCTATCGATATCGACCTGTGGCTTCCCGCTAGTTTTTCGCAGCGTGCAGCATCAATGGAATGACCTGCGGTTCGGAAGCCCGCAGCCGCTGCAGAGAACTTCGCATGGACGGCGGCAGGGTCTTCATGGCCGGCCAGACCGATGTGTCCGCGCACCTCCTCGTGGGCGGCGTGCCAGGCTGGCAGGCGCATTACCACATTGGCCAGATAGGAAGTCTGGGACGCATAGTCCTCGGCAAGATCAAGGCGCCCGGCTCGCGCGGCGGCAATCGCGGCAGGCACGGTAAATGTGATTCGACATCCGGGGCAGGTTTCCAGCGGACCCTGCACGGCGGCCCGTGCCTCTTCCAATGCGCGCAGCGCTGCGGCCGGACTGTCTGCAAGCTGCAGGTAAGTGCCGTAGATACGATCCAAAAGATGAAAACCTACATCCGTCTGACGGGCAACATCCAGCGCCTCGTCCAAAAGCACACGGGCTTCACCGGGTCGACCACGGTGCAACGCTACTTCCGAGAGCCGCTGCAGTGAGAATGCCTCTCCGGTGGCGCCGCCAATGGCGCGGTGCAGTCTGGCGCCTTGCGTGAGGTGCTCTTCGGCGGCTATGAGGTCGCCCGACAGAAGTTCGGCTTCACCGCGGAGCGTGATACCAAATGCATATCCCCGTGCGGCCCCGATGCGCTGTGCCTCGGCGGCCAGCGCTTTGGCGAACTCAATGACTTCGGCGTAGGGCCGTGCGCCATAGAGAAACCGCTGCGTAATGCAAAGTTGACCATCGAACACCCGCATGGCAAGGTGCGGCACATCGGCCGTTTCCTGCAAGTCAGCCCAGATACTGCGGTGCAGCTCGCCGCGCGCGTGTGCTGCGGCCGCCTGCGCCCATGAAGCCACTACGATGGCCGCCGTATCGCCTGAATCTAGCGCAAGCCGCCGTGCCTCGGCCGATTTTTGCGTGCCCATGGCGGGGTCGACCGCACCCATGGCAGCAGCGCCACTATAGGTCAACGCCTCGCACAGTCGGCCCTCCACACTGGTCGGGCGTAAGCCTTCGAGCGCCTCCAGTGCCCCTTTTGGGTCACCCTGCTTGATCTGCGCCAGGGCTCCTTTAGCGCGCAAGTTATGGGAACCGGGCTCACCTGCCGCGTCGGCCGCCAGTCGGTAGGCGGCTACGGTGGCCGGATGGCCCATCGCGTCCAGCGCCTCGGCGCGTATACGCAGGGCATCTGCATGGGCCGGCTGGAAGCGAAGCAGTACCTCCAGATGGTGCAGCGCATCGCCAAATGCCGCCAGCTGTACGGCATCACCCGCCGCAGCCAGCAGCCAGGGAACCGATTCGCGCAGGCTGCCGCCATCTATCCAGTGCTGCGCAATCAGGGCCGGGGCAGCATCCAGCTCAGCCAAACGCTGTGCGGCCTGGCGATGAATCTTCAACCGCCGGTGGGGCGCAATCTGGTCGACCAGGGCCTGTCGCACCAGGTCATGCCGAAAGCGGTATTGGTTGCCCACCAGCACCAGCACGCCGCCAGCCAGAGCCGTGTCCAACACGGCATAGGCGTGCGCTTCAATGTCGGGCAGAACGGCCGCCGCAGTCTGGGCGTCAAAGGCGTCTCCCGCCAGCGCCATCCACTTGAGCGCTTCAAGCGTGGCCTGCGGCACGTCACAGAGATGGGCGATGATGGCTTCAGCCGCCGTGCGGTGCATGCGCTGGTCATTCCCGATGCCCGCACCACGTGCCAGCTCTATGGCCGCAAAGGGGCTACCCTGCGCATCGCTCACGATGCGGGCGACAGTCTCTTCGGGTAGCTTTTGCGGCGCGGACTGATGAACGAGGCGGCGCATTTCCTCATCAGCCAAGGGCTCCATCTCCAGCTCCAGCGTTCGCGCAACGCTGCTGAGCGCCAGTCGCACCAGACCCCGGCCCAACTCCGAGCCTGGCACCGGCGCGCGCATGGCCAGCACCACGCACACCGGCGCACCGCTACTTGCGAGATGCATGAGGACGTCGGCGTCGGCATCGTCGATCAGGTGCGCATCGTCCACCTGCACGAGGATGTTGCTGTCGTGGGACGAGGCCAACAACAGCCGACGAAACGCACCGATGACCTGATGACGGCTGACAGGCCCCGGCAGAGTCGAAGCCGGGCCCGCAACTTGGGTGAGCAAGGCCAACACGGCACGCGCCGGGGTTCCCACTCGATCCAGTGCCCCAAGGTCATCCAGCGCCAGACGCTCAACCAGCGCTGAAATCACGGCATAGGCCCGCCCGTGTTGAGCAGCGTCCGCACGTACCATGCGCCACCCTCGACCACTGGCCTGCACTTCAAACTCACGGCACAGTGCGGTCTTGCCGATGCCCGCAGGGCCACGCAGCACAATGGCGCCGGGTCGATCTCTTGCTGGCATGTCCAACCAGGCCAGCGCTTGCGCCAATAGCGTGGCACGACCAATGAAAACCGCTCGGGCAGGCTGAAGTCCGGCGATGCAGCGTTGGTAGATCGCTTCGGTTTGCGAGTCCGGCAGAACGCCAAAATCCCGTTGCAGGGCTTCACGAAGGTGCGCATACCAGCGTATCGCCGCGGCCCGGTTACCGACGGCAAGCTCTACGGTCATCAACGCCCGGTGAGCGGGTTCGTCACCGGGTTCCAACTGCGCCAGCCGCGCCCATTGGGCACTGGCGCGAAGCAAGTCGGTGCAACACGCGTGCAGCCGTTCGCGCGCCGTTTCGGTCCAGGTCTCATATCGCGCGCCGGGCAACAAATCGCCTGCATACAGGTCAGCCACTTCGCGGCACCTCTGCGGGTCATGCAACTGGAGTGCGGCCCGCGCTCGTGACTCAAACTCGTCTGCATCAACCACCACCAATCCGTCGGGCCACAGTTCCAGCTCGCCGCCTTGCATCGATATCCCGTCGTGACGGCCCAAGGCTTGGCGCGCATGATGGGCAGCCTTGCGCAGGTTGGCGGCACCCGCTTCGGGTGCAAGGTCAGGCCAAAGTGTGTCGATGGCCTGTTCGCGGGTCAGTCGATGCCGAGGCGCCAGACACAGCAACTGCACCAGCTGGGCGGCGCGCAAACTGGGCCAGCGCTGTGCCGGGATTTCAGCGTGGTCAACGAACACCGCAAAGCAGCCAAGCAGGTGCACATCCAGGCGGGTGGCGGGATTCGGTTCTGTAGTGTGGGGGCGCATAGGAGATGCAGTGTGCTACTGCCCCCGCGTTCGTGCAACCGGGTGTGCAGCCAGGAACGTTTCAGGAACACCGCATCGAGACACTTTCTCGCAGCAGGCAATTTTTCAGCCTGCAACCTGAAAAAAAGGACTTCCCATGACGATGCGACAACTCTCTTTGCCCAACTGTGAATCAGCCATGCTGGTCGTGACTGAACCTCTGACAGGTGACGTGCTCGGTCAGCTTGAAAACGGGTTTCGCAGCCTGCTCCACAAGTTGCGGGTGGAACTGCGCCCGACTGAGCCGGCTCCCGGCGATCTCGAATTCGAGTCCTGGACCGCCGAAAAGTATTTGACCAATCCAATCCCAAGGACCAAGGAGACTTCATGACTGATTCACTTTACCAACGGCTCGGCGGCGCTGAGCGAATTGCAGCCGTTGTCGATGACGCACTGGATCGCCATGCGGTCAATCCGCTGCTGGCACCGCGCTTTCGCGGCAAAGACTTGCCCCGCCTTAAGGTGCTGGGCACCCAGTTCTTTTGTGCAGGCTCTGGCGGCCCCCAGAAGTACGAAGGCCGTGACATGCGAACCACCCATGCGGGCATGAATGCCAATGAACAGGAGTTGATTGCTGCGATCGACGACTTTGTCGCGGCTTTGCAGGCCCAAGGGGTGGGTCAGACCGAGGTCAACGAGGTCGTGGCGATTCTCTACTCGTTCAAAGGCGAAGTCCTGCGGACCTGACCATCCCGGAGCGGCGTTGTCGAGCCCCCGCAAGCGGTCTCGCGGGGGTCGCGCCACGTTTGTCAAAAGTTCGGTGCTACACAGATCGAGCTTGATCAGGCCCTGATGCACCTTGACCTTTTGCAACTCTCGAATCAAGCCAGCCCGAGCGAAGTCCGGGCGTTCATCGAACGGGAAAAGCTGTTCGGTCTTGGCTGCGGTCTAGTTGATTTCACCTTGCTGGCATCCACCCTGATCACACCCGGCGCTGTCCGTGTACATTGGACAAGCGGCTGGCGGGGTTGGCAACGCGGTTTGGAGCGGCATTTGTGCCGTTGGTGCACTAAAACCCAGTGGGTGGGCTGGTTTGTATCGCGGTCATTCTGACCGATGGCTCCAGTCACAGTCACCTGAATAGGCAGCCCGCTTGAGTTGGAACAACATCTCCGTATCGCGACTGCAATGCGGGCGGGAGCAGCCATTGGCGTTTTGGCGATGATTGGCTCTGATGGGCTGTATCCAGTCATACAACTTTAAGATCTACTCGCTCAAAATCGGCCGCTCGTCTACGCGCTGGACAGTAGGCAGACTTGCACGTCCGGGAAAATTCCGGGTACCGGCTTGGGCATGAGAATCGTCAATGAATTTGACGACCTGCATGGTGGCCGGGTTGATGTTAGCAGTCGACCAGGCCGGGGAATTCCCGTCACGTTCCGGTTTACGGTGACTCTCTGAGTTAAAGCGGCAGGCGGCCCCAGGCAATGCGCGCCCAAAGCCGTTCGTGAAAGTAGTAGGTGACCAGTCCCATCAACGTCAGCAGCAGCGACAGCCCCAAGCCCTGCTTGAGGCTGCCCATGTAAAAGTAGTTAACGATGGTCATCAGGACAAAGCCCATCAGTTGCCAGGTGAAAGCCTTGGTGAGGGTTCGGGTGTTATTTTCCATGAGTGAAATTGTCAATTTCATGCTGCCGTGAATCAAGGATTGTTTGGTAACCAAAAAATGCATTGGTTGACAGTTATATTGTTTGGTGACTATAGTCACTAACATGCAAAAAATCAGCAAATCCGAACGTTCTGTTCTGTTCCGTCGGCGCCTGAGCGAAGCTATGTTGGCGCAACAACTCAACCGGACCGACTTGGCCGCGCTTACCGGCGTGGACCGCTCCACGATTTCACAGTTGCTTTCCGAGCACCAGGTGCGTTTGCCTTCGGGTCATGTGGTGGCCGAACTGGCTGCTGCCTTGCGCGTGAGTGCGGACTGGCTGCTGGGCTTGACCACCAGCACACTGACGCCGGGCGAGATTTTGCGGGAGTCGTTGGAGGTCGCACAGTCCGCCCCCGATAGCGCCGATAAAAATATCGAACGCTGGCTGCAGGAATCGATGGGCGCCAAGATCCGCAATGTCCCCACCACGCTGCCCGAGTTCATGAAGACCCAGGCGCTGCTGGATGTGGAATACGCGTCTTACGCCGGCAAAACGCCGCAACAGGCCATGGCCAGCAATGCTGCGCGGTTGCTGATGAACCGGCTTATTGGCATGGACCATGAAGTGGCCCTGCCGCGCCAAACCATGACCGACTTTGCTAGGCGCAGTGGCATTTGGGCAGCTTTGACGCCGGCACAGGTGCAGGAGCAACTGGAGCGCATGGCAGAGTTGTGCCAGGAGTTGTATCCCAGCACCCGTTTGCATTTGTATGACCTGACACGGCGCTACAGCGCGCCCATCACTGTCTTCGGCCAGCGCCGGGCCGTTATTTACGTGGGCAGCGCCTTTTTCGTCTTCAACACGCGTGAGCATGTCGAGACCTTGACGCGGCATTTTGACCAGTTGGTGCGTGATGCCAGCGTGCGCAGCCACGATGTCGGAGACTGGTTGCTCGCCCTGTCCAAAACGGTATGACGTTCTGGATCGCCCGATAGCCACGCTGCGCGACTGGGAACAAGGCCGCTTTGCGCCACCGGGGGGTGTCCTATGTTTGCTGCGATTGATCAGCAACCACCCCGAATTAGCGCGTGAACTGGCTGCGGCATAGTCAAAATACCGCGAAGTCCGCGTCGAATATCAATAGTTAGCTACCATTTTTATAGTGACTTCCTTACGCTCTTAGCAGCGCCACCTGCTTCTGCGCCAGTTCCTCCGCATGCCGCACCAGGCCCAAATCAAACCACTCATTGGCCACCGCTTTGGGCAGCGATGCCCGCACCGCATCGATGTTGGCCGCCATGCGCTTTGAGTCCACCTTCAGGCCTGGCAATGCGTAAGCCATCGCCCGTGCGCTGCCGTGGGCCGAGATCACCAGTGGCGGCCATTCGGCCAGCTCGGCCTGCCAGGCACCAGCAGAGCGCTCAAATTCTTGCGGCATCACGGCCAGCAACGCTGCCACGCGCTGTGGTGCGCGTTGTGCGGCGGCGATGGCGATCATGCTGGCCACGGGGTTGTGTTTGTGCGGCATGTTGGACGGACCACCGCGCCCGGCCTCGCTGGGCTCAGCCACTTCGCCCACCTCAAACTGACTCATCAGCACGATGTCCTTGGCGATCTTGCCCAGGCTGCCCACCAGCAAGCCCAGCTCGCAGCCCAGCGCCACCCATTCGTCACGCTGGGTGTGCCACGACATGGTGGGGGCGGTTAGCCCCAGGTCGGCCGCCATCAAGGCGCTGATCTGGGCGCCCTTGCCGTTCATCGCCGACAAGGTGCCCACCGTGCCACCGAGTTGCAACTTCAACGCATTGGGCGATACCGCCTTCAGGCGTTTGAGGCTGCGCACCAGAGGCGCGGCCCAGCCCACGCAGGTCACGCCAAAGCTGGTGATAGACGCGGGCTGCATCAGAGTGCGCGCCAGCAGGGGCGTGTGCGCATGGGTGGCCGCCAATGCCAGCAACGCGTCGATGGTGATGCCAACATCCTGCTCGATCAGTGCCAGCACTTCACGCGTGACCAGCGCCATGGCCGTGTCGATCGCATCCTGGCTGGTGCAACCCCAATGCACATAGGCCACGGCGTCGGAGTTGAACAAAGCCACCGTGTCTTTTAGGCTCTTGACCATGGGGATGGCCAGGCTGCCCGCGCGGGCACTTTCGCGCACGATTTTGGCGGTGTCAAACAGCTCGACCTTGCAGGTGCCGATGATGGATTGCGCGGCTGATTCGGGGATCAGCCCGAGGCTGGCCTGTGCGCGCGCCAGGGCCGCCTCAAAGCGGAGCATGGCCTGCACCAATGAGCGGTCGCCAAAAGATTGAAGGCTGTCGGACGAGGACAAAAAGCCCTCAAAGATGCTGCTCATCAGAACCAATCAGCCTTCATCAGCAGCCTTCAACGGCGATCAACGACGCAGGCGCATCTGGTTCGGCAAAGGCACGGAGCGGCGCAACACGCCCTCCCCCAGCCACAGCGCAGAGCGGCGTGCGCGCTGTGCCACGGTTTCCAGCGGCATCTGCTGGTAGTCGTCGTTGAACACCTCAAAGCTGTAATCGCCGCGGTAGCCCATTTGGTGCAATTTCAGCGTCAGCTCGGCCAGCGCTTCGCTGTGCACGCCTTCGCCGGGAAACACCCTAAAGGTGCGCGCGGTGCTGATGCGTTCCTCCACCGTCTTGATTTCGTTCCACATGAAATCCGCCAGTTGCACCAGGAAAATCTTGTCCGGGTCCACCAACTCCAAATCATCCAGCGGCGTCTTGGTGGCAAACATGTGGAAGGAGTCAAACCCCAGGCCCAGGTTGGGCATGTCGGCCTGAGAGATGATGTCCCACGCCTGCGGAAACTCATTGATGGTGCGGCCCCACGACAAGGCCTCGAACGCGATTTTGATATTCATCGGGATCGCCAGCATGGCCAGCTTACGCAGGTCACGCACCAGGGCTGATGTCTCGCCCGTGGCGTGGGTTGAGGTGCTGGAGCAAGCCAGCATCACCCCGCAGCCCAGCGCGTGGCACATCTCCAGCATGGACTTGGCAATGTCAATCTTGTACTCGTGCAGGTGGCCCGACAGGCCTTCAAAATCACGCAGCACCTGAAAGCCCGTGACGCGCAGGCCGCTGTCCTTGACCTCCTGCACCGCTGCGCGCCAGCCGTCGGGGTGCTGAACCAGATCACGTGCCAGCAGCATCACTTGCGAGAAACCGGCATTGCGAATGGCGTTCAGCTTGCCTTTGAGCGGCCCGGCCAGCGAGATGGTGTCCATCCCGAAGTCGTCGATGTTGCCTTCAAACTGGCTCATGATGGGGCAACGACGTGGTGGACCAACTCAAACATCACGCTGCCCATCACCGTGCGGGTGAGCGCACCGCGTGAGTCCAGTTGCGCGCCTTTGCTGGCCTGAAACTCCACCCCACGCTGGCGCAATTGCGCCACGGTAGCGGGCACATTAGGCGTGCCCAGGCCCATGCGCTGCAAACACTCGTCGTCTTCCACGTCCAGGACACCGGGCTCAGGCTCGATCAACTGCAGGTAGAAACTGCCACTCGCATCAAAGTGGGGGCTGCGCAAAATGCGACCCTTGGGCAGAATGCCAAAACGCTCTTCGGGCGGCACGCTGGTAAAGCCGAACAGGGTCGAATAAAACTCGGTCCAGTCCTCAATGCGGTCATTGCCGATGTACTGCACGATGCCAAAAAAATGCACCCCGGCAATCGCTGGCGGACGCTGATCTACGGTGGGAATAGGCGTGAAGTCCACGTCATAAATCGAGAACTCTTTGTGCCGGTCCACAAAGTAAATGCGGCTGGTGCCCACGCCATGCACGGCCGGGATGTTGAGCTCCATCACCTCGACTCGCACTGGCACCGCCCAGGCACCCCGCTCCAGCGCGCGGCGGTAGGCGGCGGAAGCGTCACGCACACGCAGGGCGATGGCTGTGATCATCGGTTTTTCGGTCAACGCGGTGCCTACTGCGTTAAGGTCATTGTGGGCGTTAACGATGATGTTGATGTCACCCTGGCGGTACAGCAGCACCTCGCGCGAACGGTGCCGCGCAATCGGCCTGAAACCCATAGTCTCCAGCACCTGGCCCAAAGCCTGCGGTTTGGAGGTGGCGTATTCAATGAACTCAACGCCCTCCAGACCCAGCGGGTTGGGACCTTCAACGATTTCTTCGCGGTCAACATTGCTGTCGCGGGGTGTGGGGATGGTATTCATCGACAAAATTCTCCTGGCAATAATTACACAGTGGCAACCGGTTCAGCAACGGCAGCCGCATGCGCGCCACCCAAAAACAGGCGCTCGATGTTCGGGTCAGCCAGCAACTCAGACGCGGGCTTTTGCAGCACCAGCCGCCCGGACTCTAGCGCGATGGCTTCGTCAGAAATATTCAAGGCACTCTTCACGTTTTGCTCGACCATCAGCACCGTGGTGCCTTGCGCAGCCAGCTTGCGCAGCAGTTTGAACACGTCCTGCACCACGATGGGGCTCAGGCCAATCGATGGCTCGTCGATCAAAAGAACTTTGGGGCGCAGCAGCAAAGCGCGGCCAATCTCCAGCTGCTTTTGCTCACCACCCGACAAGGCCGAGGCCATGGAGTTCATGCGCTCTTTCACGCGCGGGAAAAACTCCAGCACTTCGGGGATGCGCTCATGCGTGGTCTTCATGCCCAGCGTGATGCCGCCCAGCTCCAGGTTTTGGTAAACCGTCAACTGGCCAAACAGATTGCGACCCTGCGGCACAAAGGCAATGCCCTTGGCCAGCAGCTCTTTTTGCGTGGCCCCATTGATGACTTCGCCATCGAACTTGATGGTGCCTTGGCGGGGTTTGAGCAGGCCAAACAGGGTTTTGAGCACGGTCGATTTGCCCGCGCCATTGGGCCCGAGCAGCAACGTGATGGTGCCGCGTTTGGCCTTGAACGACAGGCTGTTCAGGATCATGAAATCCTTGTACCCGGCGACCACATCGGTGAATTCAATACACGTATCTGCAGCGTTATGGTTGGTCATTTTTAGCTCCCAAGGTAGGCTTCAAGCACTTGCCGGTTGCCGCGGATTTCAGCGGGTGTGCCGATCGCCATCACCCGCCCTTCCACCATCACCATGATGCGGTGGCACAGGTCCATCACAAAGTCCATGTTGTGTTCAATCACCACGAAGGAGCTCTTCTTGCCGAATTTCGGGTTGCGGTTGAGTTCTTTCAGCAGCGTGGAGATTCCCCCCACCAGGCTGGGATTGACCCCCGCACAAGGCTCGTCCAGCAAAACCAAAGATGGCTCGCTCATGAAGGCCATGGCAATGTCCACCAGCTTTTGCTGGCCGTAAGACAACTCCCCCGCCTTCTTGTCGGCCACGTGGCGGATGCGGAACTGGTCAATCAACGCATCGGCCTTGTCACCCAGGCCCGAATCAGTGGGCGCAAAGATGCGGCTGAACATACTGCCCGAATGCTCTTGCGCAGCCACGATGAGGTTGTCACGCACGGTCATCTTGCCAAACACCTGGAGCGTTTGAAATGTGCGGCCCACACCCAGGCGGTTAAGTTCCAGCGGGCCGGCTTGGGTGACATCTTTG
>JANOLC010000402.1:0-3699 GCA_031419575.1 Burkholderiales bacterium
GGTTGTGCCAGCACCGAC
Organism: Burkholderiales bacterium; assembly: GCA_031419575.1. Classification (GTDB taxonomy): domain Bacteria; phylum Pseudomonadota; class Gammaproteobacteria; order Burkholderiales; family Burkholderiaceae_C; genus JANYCG01. The sequence goes on from JANOLC010000402.1 coordinate 19, forward strand.
CAGCCCAAACCTGCTGACCTGGGCCCTAACGCCGCGTTGCTGGGTGTGAGGCTGGCCTGGACATCCAAAGTCGGAGAGATTGCCTTCCCTATGGATGTCAAAGTCAATGGCAACACGATCACCTTTGAGAGTTCTGAAGGAACGGTGGCTCTAATTGACTCTCGAACATGTATCGATATTTGGCTTACTTCAGTCGGTGCGCCGTTGGCTGCAGGGGTGGGTAGCGATGGGCGTTATGCGGCTGTGGTGACCCGTAACAATGACCTGGTGACCCTGGACGCTGGGCGGGAGGTTTGGCGCCAAAAGCTCCCAGCATTGAGTTTTACCGCGCCTTTGGTGGCAGGCGCTCGAGTTTTTGTGTTGAGTGCCGATCGTTCAGTGACTGCTTTTGATGCCCAGTCCGGACGAAAGCTTTGGACGCAAACCCGCCCAGGCGAAGCACTGGTGTTGCGCCAATCCGGAATTTTGCTCGCCGTGGGTGACACGCTGGTAGTAGGGCTGTCCGGTCGCTTGGTGGGAATGAATCCGGAAAATGGAAGCAGCCGCTGGGAGGCGCCTATTGCTGTACCGCGCGGCACCAACGATGTTGAGCGTTTGGTGGATTTGGTATCTCATGTCAGTCGCGAAGGCGATGTCGTTTGTGTGCGGGCCTACCAAACGGCCGTAGGTTGCGTGAATGCGGCGCGGGGCACGCTAAGTTGGACTAAACCAGCTATTGGCTCCGAAGGCTTGCATGGCGATGACCGCTTTGTATTTGGCACCGAGAGCGATGGAAAAGTCATTGCTTGGCGCCGTGCGGATGGTGAGCGTGTTTGGGCCTCGGATCGGCTGAAGTACCGTGGCTTGACAGCGCCTTTGGCTGTGGGTCGGTCGGTAGCGATTGGTGATAACACGGGCCTGGTGCATTTGTTATCCCGTGAAGATGGCTCACCCTTGAACCGCGTCAGCACAGATGGTTCAGCTGTAGTGGCTGCCCCCGTGTTGGCCGGAGATTCTCTTATTGTGATTACCCGCAGCGGTGGAATTTTCGGGTTCAAGCCTGAATGATTTACGTCGCTGCAAGTTTGGTTATTTGATGAAACCTGTCCTGGCCCTTGTTGGCCGTCCCAATGTCGGTAAATCGACGCTTTTCAATCGGCTGACCAAGACGCGTGATGCGATCGTTGCCGACTTCGCAGGTTTAACGCGCGACCGTCACTATGGCAACGGCCATCAAGGCAAGCACGAATTCATCGTCATTGACACAGGTGGTTTCGAGCCGGATGCAGCGACCGGCATCTACAAGGAAATGGCCAAGCAGACGCGTCAGGCGGTGGCGGAGGCTGATGTGGTCATTTTTGTGGTCGATGCCCGTGAAGGGATTTCGGCCCAAGATTACGAAATTGCCAAGTACCTGCGCCGTTTGGGCAAACCCTGCGTGCTCACTGCCAACAAGGCGGAAGGTATGAAGGAGGGCGCGCAACTGGTTGAGTTTTTTGAGCTGGGTCTGGGTGACGTGCTCCCGGTATCTGCCGCGCACGGGCAGGGCATTCGCGATCTGGTGGAGTTGGCGTTGGCACCTTTGGCCCTGCCTGATCCGGATGATGCCGAAGAACAGGTCGATCCAGGTGTGATCAAGTTGGCCGTTGCAGGCCGCCCCAATGTGGGCAAATCGACGTTGATCAACACTTGGTTGGGCGAAGAGCGGCTGGTGGCTTTTGACTTGCCCGGCACTACCCGGGATGCTATTTCAGTGCCGTTTGAGCGCAACGGCCAGCGATTCGAGTTGATAGACACGGCAGGTCTGCGGCGCAAAGGCAAAGTGTTTGAGGCGATTGAGAAGTTTTCCGTCGTCAAAACCCTGCAGGCCATTGAGTCCGCCAGTGTGGCGCTGCTGTTGATTGATGCCACCCAGGGGGTCACCGATCAAGACGCGCACATTGCGGGCTATATTTTGGAGAGTGGTCGCGCCGTGGTATTGGCGGTCAACAAATGGGATGCAATTGACGACTATCAGCGCGAGTTGGTCAAGCGTTCAATTGAAACCCGCTTGCCCTTTTTGAAATTTGCAGCGATGCATCTAATTTCTGCGACCAAACGTCAAGGCCTGGGGCCGCTTTGGGCATCGATCGCGCAAGCTTACAAGGCCGCCAACTGCAAAATGTCCACGCCTGTGTTGACGCGCTTGCTGCTGGAAGCCGTGCAGTTTCAAAGCCCCAAGCGGGCGGGCATGTACCGACCCAAGCTGCGTTACGCGCACCAGGGTGGCATGAACCCGCCAGTGATCATTATTCATGGAAATTCGCTGGAGCACGTGACCGACGCTTACAAGCGGTTTCTGGAAGGCCGCTTTCGCAAAGAATTCGATTTGGTGGGCACACCCATGCGGATTGAAATGAAAACCTCTAAAAATCCTTTCGCGGACAAAGATGACTGATCTTCCTCATTGATTGGCAGCCAGTTTTTTGTGGGAATGACCGGCTCGTTCCCTAAACGCTGTTCCGGCTGTGATATCGTCAAACCCTTACCAACCTCCCATCAAACACGGAGAATATCGTGAATAACAAAGGCCAACTTTTGCAAGATCCATTTCTCAACGCCCTGCGCCGCGAGCATGTTCCTGTTTCCATTTACCTTGTCAACGGCATCAAGCTGCAAGGGCAAATTGAGTCCTTCGACCAGTATGTTGTGCTGCTCAGAAACACCGTTACCCAGATGGTTTACAAGCATGCAATTTCGACCATCGTCCCTGGGCGTGCGGTGAACTTCGTCACCCCCGAAACGGGCGGTGACGCCTCAGCGACCTGATACCCACGGCTCTATCTGTCTTTTCGGCGGATTTTAACTCTCTGACTGCTGGACTTCTATTTGGTTGCCACGCCCGTTAGCCCCGTCGCGCCCACTATTTTGGTGGGCGTTGACTTTGGGCATCCCAATTTTGATCGCGAGCTGGAAGAGTTGGGCCTGCTGGCGCAAACGGCAGGTTTGACGCCCGTCGCACGCGTAATCTGTAAGCGTAAAGCACCTGATGCCGCGCTGTTTGTGGGCAGTGGCAAGGCCGATGAAATCAAATTAATGGCCCAACAATTAGGCGCGACGGAAATCCTGTTTGATCAGAGTTTGAGTCCTGCCCAACAGCGCAATCTAGAGCGGCACATGGAGCTGGCGGTCAACGACCGAACGCTGCTGATTCTTGAAATTTTCGCCCAGCGCGCCCGCAGCCATGAAGGCAAACTCCAGGTGGAGTTGGCCCGCTTGCAGTACTTGAGCACTCGCTTGGTACGCCGTTGGTCACATCTGGAGCGCCAAAGTGGCGGTATCGGAATGCGTGGTGGCCCGGGCGAGACGCAAATTGAGTTGGATCGCCGAATGATTGGTGAAAACATCAAACGCACCAAAGAGCGGCTAACCAAAGTCAAACGCCAGCGCCAGACTCAGCGGCGTCAGCGAGAGCGTCGTGATACCTTTAATATCTCACTGGTCGGTTACACCAACGCGGGAAAGTCCACCTTATTTAATGCTTTGGTCAAAGCCAAAGCCTATGCGGCCGACCAGTTGTTCGCAACGCTGGATACCACCACCCGCCAGCTATATTTGGGCGAGGCTGGTCGATCGGTGTCGTTGTCTGACACGGTTGGATTCATACGGGATTTGCCCCATGGGCTGATCAATGCGTTTCAGGCCACTTTGCAAGAGGCCGTC
>JANOLC010000403.1:0-3976 GCA_031419575.1 Burkholderiales bacterium
CGCTTGCCTTACGATTTGGCGGGCCACCCTTACACCAGCACCCCCAGCATTGGTGCACTGATTTTCACGGGAGATGCTGAAGCGGGGCCACAGCTTCTCAAAAAGGCGGACGTGGCCATGTATCAGGCCAAGTCGGCGGGCCGAAACAAAGTTCGATTTTTCGACTATTTGTCTGATTAGTTGGTTAAATGTGATTTAAGTCCCTACCAGGGTTAAATAGTAAGCTATCAAAAATATAGCGATCTGATGCGTCCAAAAAAAATAGCGCCCGTGCCTGACGGCCCAATGACTATCCCCTATGAAGCACCTGAGGGGTTTCCCATTGTTGGCATTGGGGCCTCGGCCGGCGGGTTGGCGGCCTTTGAGGCCTTCTTCTCTGGCATGCCCGCTGGCAAAGACCCCGGCATGGCCTTTGTGCTGGTGCAGCATCTGGCGCCTGACCACGACAGCATACTTAGCGAACTGGTACAGCGTTACACCCGCATGCAGGTGTTTAAGGTGGAAGACGGCATGGCGGTACAGATCAACTGCGCCTACATCATCCCACCCAACCGGGATATGGCCTTTTTGAATGGCACGTTGCACCTGCTGGAACCCACGGCGCCCCGGGGTCACCGCCTGCCGGTGGATTTTCTGTTTCGCTCCCTGGCGCAAGACCAGCATGAGCGGGCTATTGGCATCGTGCTGTCGGGCACTGGCAGCGATGGCATGCTGGGGGTGCGTGCCATCAAGAGCGAGGGCGGTATGGTCATGGCGCAAAACCCGGCCTCTACCGAATACGACGGCATGCCACGCAGCGCCATCGCCACCGGCCTGGTGGACTACGAGTTGCCACCGGCAGAAATGGCGACCCAGCTCATCGCTTACGTGACCCATATCTTTGGCCGTGCGGTGCGTCAGGTGGTGGCGCAAGCCCCGAAGTCGGAGAGTGCACTGAAGAAAATTTTCATCCTTCTGCGTGCCCAGACCGGTCATGATTTCTCGCAGTACAAGCCCAGTACCATCAACCGGCGCGTCGAGCGGCGCATGGCGGTACACCAGCTCAACGGTTTGGATGACTATGTGCTTTACCTGCAACAATCACCGACAGAGGTTGGGGCGCTGTTTTGTGATTTACTGATTGGCGTGACCAACTTCTTTCGGGACCCCGAAGCCTTCAAGGCGCTGGAGCAACAGGTCATTCCCAAGCTGTTTGACGGCAAGCCCGCCGGGGCATTGGTGCGCGCCTGGTGCACAGGTTGCTCCACCGGCGAAGAAGCCTATTCCATCGCCATCCTGATGCAGGAGCGGATCGAGCTGATGCGCTCTTCCTACAAGGTGCAGGTGTTCGCTACCGACATAGACAGCCGCGCCATTGCAACCGCGCGTGCGGGCATCTACCCGGCCAGCATTGCGGCCGATATTTCGGCTGAACGGCTGGCGCGCTATTTCACGGCTGAGCCCGATGGCAGCGCCTACCGGGTACACAAGACCATTCGCGACATGCTGGTGTTCTCGGAGCAGGACATCATCAAAGACCCGCCGTTCTCCAAACTCGACCTCATCAGCTGCCGCAATCTGATGATCTACCTGAGCTCGGACTTGCAGAAGAAGTTGATATCGTTGTTTCACTACGCGCTGATGCCGGGGGGCATGCTGTTTTTGGGAACGTCCGAGACGGTGGGCGAGTTTGCCAATCTGTTTGCGGTGTTGGATCGGAAATCCAAGCTGTACCAACGCAAGGAGGATTTTCAGGGGGCCAAGCGGGCTGCCCTGGATCGTTTTTTTGCATACTCGCCGACTGCCGTGGTCAAAGACCTTGCACCGCGCGCCAACCGCGACCAAGTCATCAGCCCGTCGAGGCTGTCCATGCGGGAGGTGACTGAGCGTGCCTTGCTGGAGCAAGTGGTGCCGGTGGGTGCGCTGGTCAATGGCCATGGTGACATCCTGTACCTGCATGGCCGTACCGGCATGTACCTGGAGCCGGCACCAGGTGACGCGGGCATCAACAACATCTTGAAAATGGCCCGCGAAGGTCTGCAGCGCGAGCTGACCACGGCCCTGCACAAGGCGTCTCTGAGCAAAGAACGCGTCAGCGTGCTGAACATTCAGGTCAAGACCAACGGCCATTTCACGGCGGTCAATCTCACGGTGTGCCCGGTGGACTCACCGTCGGTATCGGTATCGGTATCGGTATCGGCCCTGGAGTCGCCGCTGTATCTGGTTCTTCTGGACGAGGCACCGGCCGTTGCGGTGCAAGGTACGACCCGTGGCACCGCCCCGGGCACGCCTGATGCGGGCGGGGGAGCCGTTTACCAGCCAGATACCAAACTCAAGATTGACGAACTCACCGAAGAGCTGCAGGCCAAGGAAGAATACTTGCACGCCGCCAACGAAGAGCTGGAAACCACCAACGAAGAACTCAAATCGTCCAACGAGGAAATGCAATCCGTCAATGAAGAGTTGCAGTCCACCAACGAAGAACTGGAAACTTCCAAGGAAGAGCTGCAATCCATCAACGAGGAACTGACCACGGTAAACACCGAGTTGCAAAGCAAGGTGAGTGATTTGTCACGCGCCAACAATGACATGAATAACTTGCTGGCGGGCACCGGCATTGGCACCATCTTTGTGGACCATCAGCTCAAGATTCTTCGGTTCACGCCCGCCGTCACACGCATCATCAATCTGATTTTGAGCGATGTGGGGCGCCCGGTGGGGCACATTGTGTCCAACCTGGTGGGCTACGACACCCTGGTGGCCGACACGCAACACGTACTCAGAACCCTGCAGCCCAAAGAGGCGGATGTGCAGACGCATGAGGGCAGGTTCTATAGCCTGCACATCCTGCCCTACCGCACACTGGACAACGTGATTGAGGGCGCAGTCATCACCTTTGTGGACATTACCGACATGGTGTTGACCCGCGAGGAGCTGCGCAAGGCCAATGAGCTTTTGCATCCCGCTGTGCTGGAACCGAAATAGCCCTATGGAAGACGGCAAAAAGAAACTGCAAACTCTGCGTGAGCGAGCCGAGGACATTGCCCGAGGCCAGGTTGGTTTGCGGGCCGGTCCGTCGCCGACATATGACGACATGCAGCGCGCCCTGCATGAGTTGCAGGTGCATCACATTGAACTTGAAATGCAAAATGACCAGCTGCGCACCACGCAGCTGGCGCTGGATGCTGAGCGGGCGCGCTACTTTGACTTGTATGACCTGGCCCCGGTGGGCTATTGCACGGTAAACGATGATGGGCTGATCCTGCAAGCCAACCTGCAGGTGGCCACCTTTTTTGGCATGGCTCGTTCATCACTGGTACGCCAACCCCTGAGCCGTTTTATTGCCAACAACAATCAGGATGCTTACTATTTTTGTCGCCAACGCGCAAAAGAAACCGGGCTCACCCAAGATTGCGAGCTGCGATTGATAGGGCATGACGCTGGTCCGCAATGGGTCCGCCTGGCCATGTCGCCTAGCACGGATGCTGACGGCAGGTTGGTGCTGCGGATAACTCTGACGGATGTGTCCGACGCAAAAATCATGTCATTGGCCATGCAAGACAGCGAGGAGCGCTACCGCACCATGGTGGAATGGTCGCCGGATGCCATCATGGTGCACCGGGATCACAAAATTTTGTACTGCAATACAGCGGCCGTCACGCTATTTGGGGCACAGCATGCCCATGAGCTGTTGAACCGCAATGGGATGGACCTCGTTCATCCAGATTTTCATGCGATGGTCAAGGCCAGGCTCAGTGTGCGCTACCGCATCAATGAAGTCTCCCCCATGGTGGAAGAGGTCTTGCTCAAGCTGGATGGCTCACCCATGAATGTGGATGTCCAGGCGCTGGCCATCATGTTCAAGGGCCAGCCTGCAGTGCAGGTGACCATGCGTGATGTGACCGAGCGGCACAATATGCTTGAGGCGTTGCGAGTCAACAATCTGGCGCTGGAATCAGCCCGTGCTACCGCAGAAAAGGCTAACCAGGCCAAATCA
>JANOLC010000404.1:0-2206 GCA_031419575.1 Burkholderiales bacterium
TTTGGCACCGGCCAATTGCGGCATCAGCACCACGCCCAGGGCCACGCCCAGCATAGCGGTCGGGAACTCCATCAACCGGTCGGCGTTGCTCAACCAAGTCACGCTACCCGATGTCAGGTGCGAGGCAATTTGCGTGTTGATGAACAGGGATATCTGCGCCACACCCACGCCCAGCAGTGCGGGCACCATCAACTTGCCAACATTGCGGGTGGCCGGGTCGCGCCAGGCATCACGGACCTCGGCCCAACGCCAGCCGATGCGCGGAAACAAGCCCAACCGCGCCAGCGCAGGGATTTGTACCGCTAGCTGCAACACGCCGCCCAGCATCACCCCCACCACCTGTGCATAAATTGGCAAAATGCCGTGCGCGGCAAACCACGGCGTGCCCCACACGGTGGCCCCAATCATGGCCAGGTTCAGCAGAACGGGGGTAGCGGCCGGCACTGCAAATTGCCGCCAGGTGTTCAAAATGCCCGAGGCAAACGACACCAGGGAGATAAACAAAATGTAGGGGAACATCCAGCGCGTCATCACCGTGGCGGCGGCAAAGGCCTCAGGGTCTTTTTGCAAGCCGCCCGCCATCGCCCAAACCAGCACGGGTGCGCCAATCACGCCCACCACACTGGTCAGCAACAACACCCACGTCAGTGCCGTAGCGACTTTGTCAATTAGCGCTCGGGTCGCCTCCAACCCATGGGTGGCTTTGCTGGCGGCCAGCAAGGGCACGAACGCCTGGCTGAAAGCACCCTCGCCAAACAAGCGACGAAACAGGTTGGGGATGCGAAACGCGACGTAAAAAGCGTCGGTCATGGCGTTGGCGCCAAACATGGCAGCGAACAACTGGTCGCGGACCAGACCTGCCACGCGGGAGGCCAGCGTCAGCACGGAGATAGTGGAGGCAGATTTCAGAAGCGACACGGCGCAGAGTGTAGCTGCCGGGCTTGACTCAAAACGGGGGGAAGCCGGCGTGAATGCGGGCTAGATACGCCCGAATTGCGGCAACGCTTTGACGTGGTCTTGGACGACTTGCCCAACTCATTGATCGCCGTGACCCTGACGGAAATGCAAATTGAATTGCGCGCACCCAGCAGCAAGCTGATCAAAAGTACTGCCTGATATAATGGTGGGCTTTGCTGGCATCATCCTCAGACACTAGGAATATTTAAAATGGCATCTGGAAAACCCAAGAAAAAGAACCCGCGCCTGGCGTCGGGCCGTAAACGCGTCCGTCAGGACATCAAAATCAACGCTGCGAACACCTCGCTGCGTTCACAGTACCGCACCGCCGTCAAAAACGTCGAAAAAGCAGTTGCCTCTGGCGACAAAGACAAAGCCACTGCGGCTTTTGCCAAAATGCAAGGCGTGGTTGACACCGTGGCTGACAAAGGTATCTTCCACAAAAACAAGGCAGCTCGCGATAAGAGCCGCCTGTCCACCCGGGTGAAAAACCTGGCTTTGGCCGCTCCCGTAGCAGCCAAAGCGGCCTAAAAAGCCATCGGCCTGATCCGCCAGTCTGATTTATCAGACAAACCAGATCAACACCGCACGGACTGATCTTCAAACCCTCAGTCTGCCGTTTGCACCGGGTGCGCTGTCAGCAAAGCAAAAAAGCCACCTTTTGGGTGGCTTTTTTGTTGGCGAGCCTTGATGTGGATGGCTCATTCAAGCTTGGTCGATCTCGGTCAGGTATTTCGGGGAGCGATGGCAGGCGCAACCAACTCCACTTTCAGATCATTGTCTTTGGCAAAGTTCAGGCAAAAATCCCATGCCATCACATCATAGTCACGCAACTCGCGGTTGACGATCACACATTTCACGTCGCCAAACGATGTGGGAACACACCACGGCGAATAACCCAAGTGGCTGCCGGGTTGCGGGCCACCAGGCCTGAAATGACTCATGACGCCGCACAAGCGATCTGCCCAATCACTCGGGCGAAATATTTTTCCGTCGCGGGTGATGCCCTGGATAAAAACTTCTTTAGCGGCGTTGGAGATCATTGCTTGTGGCATGTCGATCGCAGCAGAAAAGCGATCAGGAGGGTAGGCTTTTAACGCGTCAAAAAACCGCACGCTGCAGATGTTGCATCGCACAACTATTCTATCTTATAGAAGACTTGGCCCTCATGCCGCCAGAACGGCACGACCGCTGAGGATGCATCGCTGCCATGCAACATGGTCATGGATCGCGGCAGGCGCGACCGTAA
>JANOLC010000405.1:0-3381 GCA_031419575.1 Burkholderiales bacterium
GGAAAAGCTTGCTACAAAATCAATAGTGCCGGGTTGGTAGGGCAACAGCACGGCAGGGCCTTGAAGCTCGAAGGCGCGGGCCTGGCCAGCCGTGGTGCGGCCAGCGCGCCGCACAAAACCTTTGATGTTCTTGGGGTAAGCCACATCAGCCGGGGCCTGGCCAGACGAACACGGGGCGGATGGGTCAGTGGAGTTTGTATGGTTCACCACCGGGATTGTAGAGAGCGCGCCATTCCCGCGTCCACGCGGCCAGCGCCTCGCCTGCATCAATTGCTTGGGACTGGGCCGACAAACCCAGTGCCATCGCCGCCGACCGCAGCGCCGCCAGCGGGTCACGCGTGTCCAGCGCCGCAGCGCCATTTTGCTTGGACAGCTTCTCCCCATTCGCGCCCCGCACCAGCGGCGTGTGCAGGTAGATGAGGGTGGACAGACCCAAGGCGCGTTGCAAGGCGATTTGCCGCGCGGTGTTGTCTGCCAAGTCTTCCCCGCGCACCACGTGGGTAATGCCCTGCGCCGCGTCGTCCACCACCACGGCCAGTTGGTAGGTGAAGCAGCCGTCAGTGCGCTTCAACGGGAAATCGCCCACTTCCGTTTCAACATTTTGCTGCTGTGCACCCAGGCGGCGGTCATGCCACCGGATGGGTGAGGTGTTGATTTTTGCTATGATTTGTGTAGCTAATAGTTGATATTCGACAGGGACTTTAGGCCCTTTTGATGCTGAAATATCGGTACGAAGCCGCCAGGCAGCGGGTTGACCGTTCGCCGCAACAACCTTTAGGTGGCGACAGGTGCCTGGATACACCAGCTCGCCGTGCCGCGCTCGGGCCACACCTTGGCGCGTGAGTTCCGCTTCAATGTCTTTGCGTGAGCAAATGCAGGGGTAGGCAAGAGCGTTGGCGATCAGTTGATCGAGCGCTTGCTGGTATAGACCTGATCGTTGCGACTGGCATTGCACGGGTTCATCCGCATGCAATCCCAAGGCCGCCAGTTGCTCCAGAATCACCTCGGCCATGCTAGGTAGGCAGCGCGGCGAATCTACGTCCTCGATGCGAACCAGCCAATCACCATCGTGAGCCTTGGCATCCAGCCAGCTCGCCAAGGCCGCAAGGAGTGATCCCGCATGCAAAGGCCCCGTAGGAGACGGCGCAAACCGCCCCCTGTAGCGCATTACGCGACTGAAAGAGCCAATTCCAGGCCCGAGATAAACGCATCCTCCACCCGATGCCCAATGCACCAGTCGCCGCAGGCACCAATGCCCGACTTGGCATCCCACAGGTGGCTCTTGCCCAGCGGCTTGGTGGTTTGCGCATACAGCCAACGTTGGGTGTCGATGTGGGCGGGTTCGGCGCGGATGCCGGTCACCTCCGAGAACGCTTTAACCAGCTTGTCCTGAATGCGGCTGGGGCTGTCTTGCAAGTGCTCTGCCGACCATGCGGCGCTGGCTTGCACCGTCCAGCGCTCAATGGCGCCCCGGCCGGGCTTGCTGGATTCGCGGGCCAGCCAGGCGATGCGGTGGTGGGTGCTGCGCGCGGCGTTCCACTGGGGCCCCAGCGCCGACATATTGGGCTGCATGGCCTGCGGAAAGGCCAGCATCAGTGTCCAGCAGGGGGCAATTTGCACCTTGCCCAGTTGCTTGGCGATAGACGCGGCGGGCTTGACCGCTTGCAGCAAGTCGCGTGCTTGTGGGGCAGGTTGCGCCAGCAGCACCCCATCAAAGCCCGAGAAAACGTGCTGCGAATCGCCTGCGCCCACAGTGCGGATTTGCCAGTGTTTGGTGCTCAGGGCGTCGCGCTCGATGGCGGTGACGCGGGTGTCCAGCTCTACGCATTGGGCGTCTGCCAGGGGTTTGGCCCAGGCCTGTGCCAGCGCATTCATGCCGGGGCTGGGCACCCAATGCGCCTCGCGGGCGGGCAGGCCAGCGGCAGCCACGCGGCCATGCTCATCCAGCACGCGCACCGTGTTAGCACTCCAAGGTTTGCACAGGCCTGGCACGGTTTCCAGTGCGCGGGCAAACCGGGCATCTCGCACGGTGAAATATTGCGCGCCATGGTCAAACGAACCAAATGCGCTGCTGCGCGTGGCCATGCGACCACCAAAGCCCTTGCTTTTTTCAAATACCGTCACGCGGTGCCCGGCTTGTACCAGCGTACGGGCGCAGGCCAAGCCGGAAATACCCGCACCAATCACGGCGAAATGTTGGCGGTTGGGTTGGGGCAAGAGTGACGAAATGGGCGCTTGGGTCATGGGTTGGATCTCCGTTTGTTGTTGTCTGTCGCTTGCACTTTATTCCATTTCCAAATCAATCATCACACGCCCCAATGCCGTTCCAGCAAAGCCGTGCGCGTGGTTGGGCTTTCCAGTTGCTGCAACCACCATTGCAGGGCCCGGCCCTGGCCGGCTTTTGTGGCACCGCGCCACGCATAACCCACGCGCACCAGGCGTTCGGGGCGCTCCACACGTTTGACCACCAGGCGGCCCGTTTCAATGAAAACGCGGGCCATGCTTTCGGGCACAAAACCGCCGCCCAGGCCACGCAGTTGCGCGTCCAGCTTGTCCTGCATGGACGCCACCGTCAGCACGTCTTGCCCGCTTAGCAGCCCAAACGTGAGGCCATTGCCGCGCTGCACGGTGTCAGCCACCGCTACGGCGCGGTGTCGCAGGATCAACTCGTCTTTCAAAGGCTCGGGGGAATTGGCCAAGGGGTGGTGGGGTGCCACGGCATACACAAACTTCAGGTTGCCCAACACTTTGTTTTGAATGCCCGAGGTGATACCAGGCTCCACCGCCACGCCCAAGGCCAGGTCGGCCTGACCCGTGGTCAGGGTTTGCAGGGTGCCGCTCAACGCCTCGTCGCGCAGTTTGATACGGGTGGGCGGGTTCAGCGCAAAAAACGCCTCACACAGCTCCATCACGGTGATTTTGGAGATGATGCTGTCCACGGCAATGGTCAGTTGCGACTCCCACCCCGTGGCCACGCGCTTGACCCGGTTGGCCACGGCATCAATCTCGATCAGCAAGCGGGCGCCTTCGCGCAGCAATTCGGCCCCGGCTTCGGTCAGCTCGGCTTGGCGGGAACTGCGGTCGTACAACAGCACATCCAGTGCATCTTCAATTTGCCGCACCCGGTAGGTCAGGGCGCTGGGCACCAGGCCCAGGGCACGGGCGGCAGCGGCAAAGCTGCCGGATTCTGCAATGGCCTGCAGCATCGCCAACGCTTCTGGTGTGAGCACATCGCGGGCCGACTGCTTGATAGTTTCTTTGACAATTTGCTTAACATTTTGAATATTGGTTTGCATTGACTCAGCCTTTTTCTTCAAATTATTCGAATAATGCCATCAAACTTAATGCATTGCCGAATGGCCATGGCGGACTAAAGTTCAT
>JANOLC010000406.1:0-1903 GCA_031419575.1 Burkholderiales bacterium
GTGACAGCCTTGCAGCAAGCGAGCGGCACGGCTTCGGGTCGTGATTTGGAAACCCTGCTCGGGCATGCCAGTGCCCTGCTGCCCAGCAACCAAACGATCACAACGATTGATTTTGCCAACGCAGAAGTGCGTCTCAAAGGCGTGAAGTTGAGCGCTGAAGAATCCGCCAAACTCAACAACCGGCTCCAAGCCCAAGGGTATGCCGCCCGTCTAGACATGGACACAATGGTCATTCGCCAGGAGGTCGCACCATGAGTCCACGCCTTTATCTGCAAGCCCATTGGGACCGCCTGGCTCCGCGTGAGCAAAACGGTGTTCTGCTGGCCGCAGCCCTCGTGAGCTTGGTCCTGTTGTGGTGGGTCTTGTTGGCCCCGGCGCTTCAGGTGTGGCGCAGTGCCGAGACACAAGCCCACCGCTTGGACGCCCAGTTGCAGACCATGCAAAACCTGCAAGCCCAAGCCAAGGCACTGCAGGCGCAACCCCGGCTCGGCGCTGACGAAAGCTTGCGCGCACTCAAAACTGCCACCCAGCAACACCTGGGCAGTGCCGCCCAACTCAGTGTGAGCGGCGAGCGTGCCACGATCACACTCAAAGACGTGTCAGCACAAGCGCTGGTGCAATGGTTAACTCAGACCCGCATCAATGCCCGCCTGGTACCCTCAGAAGCCCATCTGAGCCTCAGTGCATCCGCCGCCACCGCCAACTGGGACGGCACGTTGATGCTGACCTTGCCTGCGCGCTAAAGCCATACCCCATCGACCACCCCCATGTCCCCACGCACACCCCGCATGACAAACGCCAGCCCCTGGGGCTGGGCCACGGGCGGCGCACTGACGGGTCTGACGGTGGCCTTGCTGCTGTTTGCCCCGGCCCACTGGTTGAGCGATGTTATTCAGCATTACAGCGACGGACGTGTGTTGTTGGAGCAAACCCGTGGCACGGTCTGGCGCGGGTCGGCCCAATTGCGGCTCACCGGTGGCGCGGGCAGCAGCGACGCAGCAACCCTGCCAGGGCGCGTGGCTTGGGTGCTGCAACCGACTTTTGGCGGTGTCAGTGCCTCGTTAGACGCCCCCTGCTGCACCCAAGTACCGCTGCACGTGGAAACCACCTTGCATGGGGGTGGTGTGCAATTGGCACTGCGCGACAGCCAGTCGCACTGGCCTGCGGCGCTGCTGGCGGGTCTGGGCACCCCCTGGAACACAATCCAGGCCGAAGGCCAAGTCCACCTGGACACCCACAACTTATCGGCCCGTCTGACCCAAGGTCAGCTCGCCGTGAACGGGCAGGCCCGGCTGGAGGCGATCGACCTATCGTCACGCCTGTCCACCCTGCGCCCCATGGGCAGCTACAGCCTCGCACTCCAAGGCGGTGAAGCCATCACCCTGAAATTAACCACCCTGCAAGGCAGTCTGGAACTGACGGGTGAAGGCCATTGGACAGACGCCCGCTGGCATTTCAAAGGCAGCGCCACCGCCGCCCCTGAGCGCATGGACGCACTGTCCAATCTGCTCAACATCATCGGGCGACGCGACGGCGCGCGTTCCCTCATCACCCTTGGCTAAAGCATGAAGCACCTGACCTCCAACCGTTTCACGAACGCTATTATTTTTATAGCTGTTTACGCATATACTTCGGGACTTACAGGTCAATTTGTATCTGAAAGTTGGGCTCAAATGAGTGCGGCATCGCCCAGCACCGAGTTCAAACGCGGCGAACCCGTGACGCTGAATTTTGCCAACGCCGAGATTGATGCCGTGGCACGCGCCATGGCCACCCTCACCGGTCGCCAAGTGGTGGTAGACCCGCGGGTCAAAGGCACGATGAACCTGAGCACTGAGCGTGCCGTCTCACCCGCTGCGGCCTACAACCTGTTTCTGGCCACACTGCGCTTGCAAGGCTTTAC
>JANOLC010000407.1:0-2196 GCA_031419575.1 Burkholderiales bacterium
TGCCCTTCTTGACATGGCCTACATAGTTTTTGCGGATGGTGCGACACCGCGATCCAACGCGTCCTGCTTCATTTCCAGCATTTTGACGGGGATGCCAGCGTTCAGGAAGTTCATGGTGATGCCGCCGCCCATGGTACCGGCCCCGATGACTGCTACAGAGTTGATAGCGCGCTGTGCAGTATCGGTGGGGACATCGGGTATTTTTGATGCTGCGCGATCGGCCACGAAGATGTGGCGCAGGGCTTTGCATTCCGGGGTCCACATCAGGTTGATGAAAATCTCACGTTCGGTGGCCATGCCCACATCAAACTTCTGCTTGGTGGCAGCCTGCACGGCATCCACACATTTGCCGGGTGCAGGGAAGTTCTTGGACATGCCCTTGACCATGTTGCGGGCGAACTGGAAATACGCGTCGCCCAGTGGATGTTTGCAGGGGAAGTTGCGCACCAGTGGCATGGGCGAGCCATCTTTGTGAAGCTCAGCGACCGATTTGGCATAGGCAATCGCTTCCTCAGCCAGTAATTCGGCAGAGGCCGCCATTTTGTCAAACAGCTTTTGGCCAGGCAACATGGCCAACATCTCGCTCTTGACGGGTTCACCGCTGACGATCATGTTCAATGCCACTTCCACACCGAGAACACGCGGCAAACGCTGCGTGCCGCCCGCGCCAGGAATCAAGCCCAGCTTTACTTCAGGCAAGGCGACATTGCAGCCTGGTGCCGCGATGCGGTAGTGGCAGCCGAGTGCCAGCTCCAGTCCACCGCCCATGCAGACGGTGTGAACCGCAGCCACCACAGGCTTGGGCGAGTTCTCAATGGCCGAAATCACGCTCAGCAAGTTAGGCTCTTGCAAGGCTTTGGGCGAACCAAACTCCTTGATGTCCGCACCGCCCGAGAAGGCCTTGCCCGCGCCGGTGATGATGATGGATTTGACAGCCGCATCCGCATTGGCCAACGCCAGACCGTCGGTAATACCAACACGGGTTAAAAAACCCAGACCATTGACGGGTGGGTTGTTCATCGTGATCACGGCGACATCGCCATGCACTTTGTATTCAGCAGTCATCCTTGAACTCCTTAAAGTAACTTGAAGAAAAATAGAACGGTCGTGCGTTTTTACGATTGTAAAAGTTTCCAGAAGCAAAAACTCTCGCAAGCGCGCACTAGAACCTTAATTTGTCACGACTGGGACAGCAGGCCCAAGTGTCAACCAAGTGTCAACCCTCAGACCTCCAGCCATTCCTTGCGAATGTAAGCATCGGAACGAAGCGACTCCGGGGTGCCATCAAAGACGATGCTACCGTGGCCCATGACCAGTGCCCGGTCAGAAATGGCCATGGCAATCGTCAGCTTTTGCTCAATGAGCAGCACAGAAATGCCGCGGCGCTTGAGCTCTTTCAAGTACTCGGCAACAAGTTCCACGATTTTGGGAGCCAGGCCCTCGGTGGGTTCATCGATGATGATGAGGTCCGGGTCACCCATCAGTGTGCGGCAAAGCGTGAGCATTTGCTGCTCCCCGCCTGACATTACACCCGCTTCAGTGTGCTGGCGCTCTTTCAAGCGGGGGAACATTTGGTACATGTCATCCAACGACCAACGCCCTGCCTTGCGGGCATTTTTTTGCCCCAAATACAGGTTTTGCTCTACCGTCAGCGTGGGAAATATGTCGCGACTCTCAGGTACGTAACCAATGCCGAGGTGAGCGACCTCAAAAGTTCGCTTGCCCATAATCTCCTGGCTTTTCCAGGTCAATGAGCCCGTGCAGTCCACCATACCCATGATGGCCTTGGCAGTGGTGGAGCGGCCTGAACCATTGCGGCCCAACAGCGCCACAATTTCACCCGCTTTGACTTCAAAGTGAACGCCGTGCAGCACATGGCTTTTGCCGTAGTAGGCGTGGAGGTTGTCGATTTTTAGCATGTCAGTGTTGTCCCGCCTGTGCGTCGGCTACGGAAGAGCCCAGATAGGCTTCCTGTACGCGTTGATTGGCGCGCACCGCATCGGGCACGTCATAGGCCAGGACCTCGCCATAAACCACCACGGCAATCTTGTCCGCCAGGCCGAACACCACGCCCATGTCGTGTTCTACGGTCAGCAATGTTTTGCCAACCGTTACGTCTTTGATCAGCTTGATGAAGCGGCTGGTTTCGGATTTGCTCATGCCCGCCGTGGGCTCATCCAGCAAAATCACATTCGC
>JANOLC010000408.1:0-1898 GCA_031419575.1 Burkholderiales bacterium
GTCCGTGGCTTTGCACACGGACGTGGTGGTTGACATCACGGTGTCGGTTTACGGCGAAACAGCGTAAGCACCGTCACCCCTGAAAGGCCGCCGGGCTTGCTCGGCGGCCTTTTGCTTTTCAAATCTGATTTGTCCACAGCAAATCACGAGTCATCCCCGCAGTCTCCACCGCTTATTCACAGGGTTATCCGGTGACGGATTTGGCATTGCGGCGTAGCATTCAAAGTTGCCTTCCGTCACCAGTGAACTCAAAAACCATGTCTGCTGTCCTCTCTGCTGTACCCGATGATTTTGGCCCCGACCGACAGGTCGCCCAGTTGCGCATTCCCCCTCATTCCATCGAATCAGAGTCCAGCGTTTTAGGCGGTTTGCTATTGGACAATGCGGCGTGGGATCGCGTAGGCGACCTGCTGACGGAGTCCGACTTTTACCGCTACGAGCACCGAATGATTTACGGTGCCATTGGTGCGCTCATCAATGGGAGCAAACCAGCTGATGTGATCACGGTGTTTGAGCATCTGCAAAACCAGGGAAAGGCTGAGGAAACGGGTGGCTTGACTTACCTGAATTCCCTGGCGCAGTACGTCCCCAGCGCGGGTAATATTCGCCGCTATGCCGAAATCGTGCGGGAGCGGTCAGTGTTGCGCAAACTGGTTGCAGCCAGTGATGAGATTGCCACCAATGCCTTCAACCCCAAAGGCCGCCCCGTGTCCACCATCGTGGACGAAGCAGAGCAAAAAATATTCAATATTGGCGAGCAGGGCGCGCGCAACAAGCAGGGTTTTCAGGGGATGGACACCCTGGTGGTGCAGTTGCTCGACCGGGTTCAGGAGATGGCTGATAACCCCAATGATGTGACAGGCGTGCCGACCGGTTTTTACGACTTAGACCGCATGACGGCCGGCTTTCAGGCGGGTGATTTGATTGTGTTGGCTGCGAGGCCCTCCATGGGAAAAACTGCATTGGCGATCAATATTGCTGAACATGTGGCGCTGAACGAAGGCCTGCCCGTGGCCGTGTTCTCCATGGAGATGGGGGCCGCTCAATTGGCGGTGCGTATCGTTGGCTCGATCGGCCGTATTGACCAGGGCCATTTGCGCACGGGCAAGCTGACCGACGAGGAGTGGCCACGGTTAACTGAAGCGATCGAGAAGTTGCGCAATATCTCACTGCACATCGATGAAAGTGCTGGCTTGACCTCCAGCGAGTTGCGCGCCAATGCACGTCGCCTGGCGCGCCAATGCGGCAAGCTGGGCTTGATTGTGGTGGACTACTTGCAGCTGATGAGCGGCTCGTCCAGCGACGGCGAAAACCGCGCCACCGAGCTGGGTGAGATCTCGCGAGGCTTGAAAATGCTGGCGCGTGAACTTCAGTGCCCGGTGATTGCCTTGTCGCAGTTAAACCGCAGCGTGGAGCAACGCCCGGACAAGCGCCCCATGATGAGTGACCTGCGTGAATCTGGGGCTATTGAACAGGATGCCGACATCATCATGTTCATTTACCGCGACGAGTACTACACCAAAGAGGCCTGCAAAGAGCCGGGTGTGGCCGAAGTCATCATCGCCAAACAGCGTAACGGCCCCACGGGCGTGATCAAGCTGGCCTTCCTGAAACCGATCACCAAGTTCGAGAGTTTGGCATCCGGCGGGAATGGGGACTACTAATCGGCCTGAAGTCCCCGTCAATTATCAATAGTTAGCTATATAATTTATAGCACTTCGCTGGCAAAGTCAGCCAAGCGAGAGCGCTCGCCACGGGCCAAGGTGATGTGCCCGCCATGCGGCCAGCCCTTGAACTTGTCCACGGCAAAGGTTAGTCCGGATGAGCCCTCTGTAAGGTAAGGCGTGTCGATTTGTGCAATGTTGCCCATGCAGACGATTTTGGTGCCCGGCCCCGCG
>JANOLC010000409.1:0-22907 GCA_031419575.1 Burkholderiales bacterium
GTGGTCCAGCATCACCAGCTTGGCCGCAGCCGTGTCAATGGCATGCATGATTTCAGGCGTAAACGAAAAGTCCAGGATGTAGACCGTCCGGCCCGTGGGGTCGGCCAGCTTGAACAGGTCGTCTGCTGACTTGACATCGCCATGGTCCAGTGCCAGAAATTGCGCTTTGACTTGGGCTTGGCCGTCAAAGAATATCCAGGCCGCCAGCGCTGCCGCAAAACCATCCGGGCAACTGCCACCGTGGTAGATCACCAGCGGGGCCGGGTCGTCATGACTCGGCGCAATGGACAAGCCGGGGAACAAAAGACTGGGGGGAAGCAGGCTTTTCATGGGTGGGGGCGCATCCAACGCAAACAAACTCAAACCGGGTCCAGCACCCGCAACTCCAAGCCGCGTACAAAGTCTTTGGTGGCAATACGGACGGCCTTCATGTGCGGGGCCACTGCGTGCGCTTTCAAGGCGTCCACGCTCTCCCACTGCTCCATGATGGTGATGCGGTCCGGGCCGGTTTTGAACTGGGTGGGGATGCCCGTGTCAGCATCCACCGCGGGGGCATAGGCAATACAACCCGCTTCCGCCAGCACCAACGGCTGGTTTTTGCGGAACTCGGCCAAATAGGCCTCACGGGTTCCGGGAGCGAGATCGATCGTGGCAATGACGTAAATCATGGGGTTCCTTAAGATGAATGGGGCAAACTGCCCAGCCCTGCGAGTTTAGCGGCGCGTGCAATTGTGGGCAAAATGGGGGCGGAGCCTAACATGAACCACCCAAGTCACTCACTCGTCATTCAAACCCCGACCGGCCCTGCACAGCAGTTAATTTTGCTGTTCCACGGCGTGGGGTCAGACCCGCAGGCCATGCAACCGCTGGGACAGCGTCTGGCAGACGATTTCCCCAACGCCATGGTGGTGTCCACCGCCGCTGCCAACCCATTCTCTTTAGGGCGCGGGTTCGAGTGGTTCAGCGTGATCGGCATCACGGAGGACAACCGGGTGGATCGTATCAACGCCGCCATGCCCGCATTTATGGCCTGTGTGGCGCATTGGCAAAATCAGTCTGGCGTGGCCGCGGCCGCCACCGCGCTGATTGGCTTCTCGCAAGGGGCCATCATGGCGCTGGAGTCGGTCAAGCAAAACCCGCCGCCTGCGGGGCGCATTGTGGCCATTGGTGGGCGATTTGCCACGCTGCCCGGCGAAGCGCTGCTGGATGTCACCGTGCACTTTCTGCACGGCAAGGACGATGCCGTCATCCCCTACAGCAACTCAGTGTTGGCTGCCCACCATCTGCGTGATTTGGGCAGTGACGTCACCGCCGAAGTGCTGCCGTTTATCGGCCATGAAGTTCACCCTGAGTTCGTAGAGTTAGTGAGAACGAAGTTGACGACACACATCCCGCACTGCGTCTGGGCGCAGGCACTGGCCGCCGACCAAGGCAACACGCCCCAAAGAACCCCGTCGTGAGTGCCACCGCACTGGATGCCCCCACCGTGCTGGACATTGAGGCCTCGGGCTTTGGGCGCGGCAGCTACCCCATTGAGATCGGCTACTGCCTGCCCAATGGCGACACGTTTTGCACCCTGATCAAGCCCGAGCCCGAGTGGCAGCATTGGGATGCCGAGGCCGAAAAACTGCACCACATTCAGCGCGACATGATCTTCCAACGAGGTAAGCCCGCGCTTCAAGTGGCGCGCCTGTTGAACGCTGGCCTGAAAGGTCAAACCGTCTATTCCGATGGCTGGGCCAACGACTACAGCTGGATGGGCGCGCTGTTCAATGCGGCTGAAATATCGCCCCATTTCAAGCTGGAAAGCCTGCGCGCCCTGATGCGTGAAAGTGATGCCGACCGCTGGCATGAGGTGAAACAACAAGTAGCCCAGGAATGCGGTGTGCTGCGCCACCGCGCCAGTGCCGATGCCCGCCTGCTGCAGCTCACCCTGCAACGCTTGCGCGGCCTTCACTGAGTGGCGGCGCGCAGGCCGCGTCACACTCAAACCTAGGCTGAACGCTCTAGGAAAAGCATTGGTTTTAGGGTGTGTTCACTAGGGTGAACTGTGAAAATTCGTTCCACAGCAACTCTTAATAACCTCTCAGGAAATCACCATGACCTCCCAAAGCAACGCATCCCTCGCCACTGTCACCACCGAGTTGATTGCCTCTTATGGCAACACCGCCAAGAACGTGATCAACGCCTACCGCGTTGGCAACGAGCGCGTCGCCGGTTTCATGGACCAACGCTGGGAAAACGCCGTCAAACAAACCGGTAAACGCCTCTCAGTGGAAGCCCGTGACAACGCCCTGGCTGCCCAAAAGAAACTCAGCGGCTACTACATCAAAGGCATTACCTTGACCAGCGACACCGCTGACACGGCGGTCAACAAAGCCGTCGAACTGGCTGGCAAAGGCGTGCAACAAGTGGCCGCCAACGCTGCCCGTTTCCAGAAGTCAACCGGCGTGACCACGCTGAACAAACTGGCCGTGGTTGCCGTGCCTGCCGCCCAAGCCGTCGGCAAAGTCGCAGTCAAGCTTGAAAAGCAGTCTGATCAATTGGTGAACACCCTGGCCGGCAAAACCGCCCAGGTCAAAGTGGCTTCCGTCAAACGCGCCACGCCTTTCAAGAAAGCCCGCGCTGCCAAAGCTGTCTAAGCTCTGAACGCCAGACTATCGATTCCGTCCCCGTGACGCACAAAAGCCACTTGATGTGAGTCAGGTGGCTTTTTTATGGCCGGTATGGGGGCGCAATTTCCGGCATGATAACGTTTTCAATGCTTATTGGAGTCCCTATGTACATGCTGTTTTTCAGATCCCCGCGCTGGTTGGGCATCACCATGATCACCTGGGCCCTGGCTTTCGCAGCCACCGCAGCACTAGCGATGACAGCAGTGGCAGAAGCGCAAGCTGCCGGACTCTCCCCCACCGAGGAAACCGACATCCGCGCCGTAGTGCAGGCCCAGATGAATGCGTTGGCAGCGGACGATGCCGATTCTGCGTTTTCATTCGCCGCACCCAACATCCGCAAGATGATGGGCAATGCACAAAACTTTCTGGCGATGGTGCGCTCGGGTTATGCGGTGGTGCATCGCCCCGCGTCCGTGATGTTTCTAAAAGCCCACAGGCTGGAAGGCCAGACGAACGAAGGTGGCGAGGTGGTTCAGGCCGTGCAAATGACCGATACCAAGGGTGATGCCTGGCTGGCCATTTACCGGCTACAGCGTCAGGATGACCAGACTTGGCGCATCAGCGGCTGTGTGCTGGTGGCCAACGAGGGCAAGTCGGTCTGACGGTCACGTCGCGGCTACTTTGCGACTAATTTGCAGCGGCGGCCATCGCCTTGCCCACTTCATTGCCCCCTTGTGCTGAGCCGCTCTGAGGAACGATCTCGCCTTCGCGGGCGCAGACCTCCGACAGCCGGGCCGCCAACTGCTCGTCCACGCCATCGCCCAAGCCTAGGTGCACACCCAGCGTTAACGTGATGTGCGCGGCCTCAAAGGTGCCCGCCCCAGCACACAGAATAGTGCGGTTGGGGGCCTCAGCAGAAGCCAGTACCAGCATGGCGGGCACCACGGCTTCGGGTTTCAGGGCTTGCAGCACGGCCTCGGACATCAGGCCTTCGGTCATGCGGGTGGCGGCAGTGGGGGCCAAGCAGTTCACGCGGATGTCGTTTTTGGCACCTTCAATCGACAGCGTTTGCATCAACCCCACCAGCGCCATCTTGGCCGCGCCGTAGTTGGACTGGCCAAAGTTGCCATACAGGCCGCTGCTGGAGGTGGTCATCACAATACGGCCGTACTTTTGCGCGTTCATGATGGGCCACACCGCTTTGCTGCAATGCACCGCACCCATCAGGTGCACGTCCATCACCAGTTCAAAGTCGGCGATTTCCATCTTCGCAAAACTTTTGTCACGCAAGATGCCGGCGTTGTTCACCAAAATGTCAATGCGGCCCCAGGTGTCCATGGCCTGCTGCACCATGGCTTGCACCGCTGCGTAGTCGGTGACCGACGCGCCGTTGGCAATGGCCTCGCCACCTGCCGCACGGATTTCGTTGACCACCGCTTCGGCCGCCGAGATAACCCCGGTGGAGGCCCCACCCGAGCCGTCGCGCGCACCGCCCAAATCGTTCACCACCACTTTGGCACCGCGCGCGGCCAGTGCCAGCGCATGTTGACGACCCAAGCCACCACCGGCACCGGTCACGATGGCCACACGACCTTTGAAATCCAGACTCATGATAGATATTCCTGTTGGGTTTAAGTTTCTGACAATTTGAGATGGGTCAGGCCCAAAGCTGGTGCATGACCTGCCTGAAATTGTCGGCGACTTCTGACCGCCCTCCGGTGCTGTGTGCGACTTGCTGGCCCGCTACAAATACCGCGTTGAAATTCGCACCGGGGCTGGAGAAAACCAGCGCGTCCAGCAAATGCGGATGTGGCACCCCGAGCAAGGGCGATGACTCGGCATCCAGCACCAAAAAGTCAGCCCGGTTACCAACGGCAATGCCACCCAAGGGCTGTGATGTGGCTGCCCTGCCCCCGGCCAGCGCGGCCTCAAACAGGGCGGCTGCGGAACTGGCTGTGCCGCAAGCCTGTGCAGCGATGTTGCGCTTGCGCAATGTCAGGCGTTGTGAATACTCCAGCAGGCGCAATTCCTCAGGCCAACTGCGGGTGACGTGGCTGTCTGAGCCAATCGACCAGTTGCCTTGCAAACCGGAGAGGCCGGGGAAATCAAATACGCCATCACCCAAATTGGCTTCGGTGCTGGGGCAAATCACGATGGCGGCACCGCTGCGCTTGACCATCGTCAGCTCATTCGCCGTGGTGTGTGTGGCATGGACCAGATTCCAGCGGGCGTTGACATTCGCGTGGTTGAACAGCCATTCAATGGGTCGCTGGCCGGTGTGGGAAATGCAGTCTGCAATCTCCTGGGTTTGCTCGGCAATGTGGATGTGCACTGGCAGGCTTTGGGCATTGGCAGAGTTCGCCAGGGCATTCAAGGGGTCAGCGTCTGCGGCGCGCAGGGAATGAATGGCGACACCGGCATTGATCAGGAGAGTCTCGCCTTCTGCTTGGGCCAACCGCGTCACGCCCTCGGCAATGTGCGTGATGCTCTGTGGTGTTGATGCAAAGCGGCGCTGGTCATCCCGCAACCCTGCCGCACCAAAACCCGAGCGCATGTACAGCGTGGGCAACAAGGTCAGACCTATGCCTGCCGTGCGGGCAGCGCGCACCAGTGCCAGCGACATCTCCAGCGGGTCGGCATAAGGCACACCGCCCATGCCGTTGTGCAGGTAGTGAAACTCACAAACATGGGTGTAGCCACCCCGCAGCATCTCGCTATACAACTGGGTGGCGATGGCTTGCATCTGCGCGGGGGTGATGCGGTTGGCAGCGCTATACATGCGGTCGCGCCAGCGCCAGAAATCATCCTCCACACCAGCGTTGCCCTGCATAGCCCGGCACTCCGTCAGCCCCACGATGGCGCGCTGAAAAGCATGGCTGTGGGCATTGACCAGACCGGGAATCACCGGGCCGGATAACGCAATGGCCGCTTGCCGGGATTCAGGCGGCGCATGGGCTTCCACCTGACGCCAAAGGCCATCCGGCCCTACCGACAGGAACACGTCTTGAACCCAGCGACCCTCGATCCAGGCGTGCCGAGCGACGTAGTTCTTCACGTCAACGGCTATATCAACTGCCATAAAGAATCTTCCCGGCTTGCAGGGCGCTTTCCATCATGCTTTGCAGCAACGGTTGGAGCTGTCGCGCCCGGGCCTCGTCATAGGCAAACGGAGTTTCTTCCTGCATATACAGGCTCTGGCATTTCTCCAACTGCACCGCGTGAATGTGGTTGACCGGGTTGCCATAGTGGCGGGTGATGTAGCCGCCTTTGAAGCGCCCATTGAGCACATGGGTTACTTTGGGCACGTTGGCAGTGGCCACAAATTCCACCACGGCCTGCACGACCGCGTTGGCAATGGTGTTGTCTGCGCTGGCCCCATTGGCCGTGCCGATGTTGAGGTCGGGCAACCGGCCTTCAAACAACCAGGGGATTTGCGAGCGAATGCTGTGTGCATCCCACAGCAGGGCATACCCGTGTTGCGTCTTGATGCGAGCCAGCTCTTCGGCCAAGGCGGTGTGGTACGGTAGCCAAAAGGTATGGCGCCGCGCGGCCCGCTCATCAGCATTCGGCGTCTGGCCCGGCTTGTAAAGCGGGTCGCCCGTGAAAAAGCGCGTGGGACACAGCTCGGTATTGGACGCACCGGGGTACATGGGTGCGTCGTCCGGCGGGCGGTTCAGGTCAATCACGTAGCGCGAAAACCGGGGCTGCAAGACGCTGGCGCCCAGTTCCGGCAAGAAATTGTAGAGACGCTCCAGATGCCAGTCGGTGTCTTCTACCACCAGCGCGCGCGGGTCATAAGCGTCTTGCAGATGCGTGGGGATATCTCGCCCAATGTGGGGCATGCTCACCAACAGGGGTGACGTGCCGCGTTGCAATGTGTAAGTCATGAGGTTGTGTTTCTTCAGGTCGTGCTGTTCCAGCTCAAACGTTACGAGCGATACCACCAAATACCGTGCTGATCAGGGGGTTGGCCCCCAACAAATAGCTCAAGGCAGCGGGTTGCCCCACATCCCACAGCACAAAGTCTGCCCGCATGCCCGCAGCCAGCACGCCCCGGTCTGACAGACCCAGGGCGCACGCGGCGTTGCGGGTGACGCCAGCCAGCGCTTCCTCGGGGGTCAGGCGAAACAGCGTGCAGGCCATGTTCAGCATCAACAAGATGGAGGTACAGGGTGAGCTGCCGGGGTTGCAGTCGGTGGAGATGGCTATCGCCACCTTGTGCTGGCGCAGCAGTTCAATCGGTGGCAATTGGGTTTCACGCAAAAAGTAGAACGCGCCGGGCAATAGCACCGCCACCGTACCAGCTGCTGCCATGGCGGCTGCGCCCTCAATAGACAGCCACTCTAGGTGATCGCAACTGATGGCCCCATAACGGGCGGCCAACTGTGCGCCGCCACTATCGCTCAACTGTTCGGCGTGCAGTTTGACGGGCAGCCCCAAGGCGCGCGCCGCTGCAAAAATCCGCTCGGTCTGGGCGGTGCTGAAGGCAATGCGTTCGCAAAACGCATCGACCGCATCGACCAGGCCCTGCGCATGCAGCAGGGGCAACATGCGCAGCACTTCATCCACATAGTCGTCCGTGCGGCCGGCAAACTCGGGCGGTGTGGCGTGGGCCCCCAAAAAGGTGGTGCGCACGCTTAACGGCTGGGTCTGGCCCAGTTCACGGGCCACCGCCAAGGTTTTGCGCTCATGCTCCATTGCCAGGCCGTAACCGGATTTGATCTCGAGGGTGGTCACGCCCTCACTCATCAACCGCTGCAGGCGCGGCAGGCTTTGGGCCAGAAGCTCCTTTTGGGTGGCCGCACGGGTGGCTTTGACGGTGGACACAATGCCGCCGCCACTGGCCGCCACTTCCTCGTAGCTGGCCCCCTTGAGGCGCATCTCGAATTCGTTGGCCCGGTCGCCGCCATAGACCAGGTGGGTGTGGCAGTCAATCAGGCCAGGGGTGATCAGCGCACCTTTTGCATCGTGTTGCAGCGTGGCGCGCGCCAACAGGCTAGCGGGCAATTCGCTGCGTGGGCCAACCCAGGCCACCGTGTCGCCCTCAACGGCCAGCGCGGCGTCTTCGACTAAACCGTAGGGTTGACCGTTGCTGGCCTGCATCGTAGCGATGCGGCAGTTTGTCCAGAGTTGAAGCGTCATGGGGTTTCCTTCGAGGGATTTGTGCCGTCGCCCAGTGCCGCGTCAGCCAACACAATTCGAATCACCAGCGCCTGCCCGGCATCCACCTCCAGCATCTGGGGGCGCACTGCCACCCGCCAGGCAAGGCTGTGGGCGGTGAAACTTATTGATTCAGAGTCAAATCGAGCTGAAGTCCCCGTCGATATTGAATAGATAGCTATTATTTCAGTAGCATCGACGGGCAGACTGAGGTGGCCCTGCGCGCGGGTCATGGTCGCCGTGGCCGCGCCGGAGCGCGTCATCAGGTTGAAATCGCGGGTCGGGCCACCCAGCAATTCACAGTCGGTCGCCAGGCCACCGTCAAACCGGAGCGGGGCCGAGTCCGCCGTCAACCGGTGCCGCTCGCCGTGGGTTGAAAGCGCAACGCCATCCCCCTCCAACACCGCAAACCAGCGCTCAATGCCCTCGAAACGTGAAAACGGCCCGCTCCGCGTTACCTCGGCCACCGATATTCGCCAAAGCCAGTCGTCAGCCTGCGGCCAGGCGATCAGCTCGCGCGTGGTGCCACCGCCATTTTTCCAGGGGCTAGGGGACGCATCTTCAAGGTGAACAACCTGCCAGGTCACAGTTGAAACTTTCCGTTGAAGCTGTAGCGCAACCCCGGATACACCAGCCGTGCCAGGCTGGCCACGTTGGCACCACTGACCGTACAACGCGTCATCACCAGGCAGGGTTCAGAGGATTTAAGGCCGAGGCATTCGGCCTCCTGCGCTGTCGGCAGGCAGGATTCAATTGAATAGTTGGCCTCGGTCAACGGCGCATGCTCCAGCAGGTAATGCGTGGGCGTGGTCTGCTCAAAATCAACACCCAGGTATTCAGGCGCGGCGGCCGGGTTGACCAGGCGGTCTTCAAACTGGATGGGCAGGCCATCTTCGCAATGGACCAGTACTGAATGGAATACCTTGGCCCCCACCCGCAGCTTCATGGTTTGCGCCAGCGAGGCATTGGCCTTCAGGCTCTCAACCCGTATCACCCTGGCCGAGTGCAAGTGCCCACGCTCGATGATTTCTTCATGGATGTCACGAAACGCCAGCGTGCTGACGATGCGGTTCAGTTGCGCCACTACCGTGCCCGAGCCCTGGATGCGCGTCACCAGCCCCTCCACCACCAGCTCCCGCAGGGCACGGTTGACCGTCATGCGGCTGATGCCAAACTGCTGTTGCAAGGCAGATTCGCTGGGCACGGCACCACCTGGTCGAAATGTGCCTGCGCTTATCTGCGACTTGATGAAGGCTTTGACCTTCTCATAGGCCGGAAGCGTGGAGGTTGGCATGTCAGCCGCGGGTCAAGACTGCGTGCAAAAACTCACGCGTTCGCGCCTGCGTCGGATTGGTAAAGATCACTTCAGGCGCGCCGCTCTCTATCACGGCACCCGCATCCATCACGACCACGATATCGCCCACCTCCCGCGCAAAGTCCATCTCATGGGTCACCACCATCATGGTCATGCCCTCGCTGGCCAAAAGTTTCATGACCTGGAGCACTTCGCCGACCAATTCGGGATCCAGCGCAGACGTGGGCTCATCAAACAACATGACTTTTGGACGCATGGCCAGTGCCCGTGCAATGGCAACGCGTTGCTTTTGCCCACCAGAAAGACTTGCCGGCATAGCGTGTGCTTTTTGCACCAACCCCACTTTTTCAAGCAGCGCCATGGCTTCTTCCTCTGCCAACGGTCGTGGGACACCACGCACCTTGCGTGGTCCTACCGTGATGTTGTCGAGCACCGATAAATGCGGAAACAGATTGAAAGACTGAAACACCATACCTACATCTTCGCGCAAACGGTTTAGCGCCTCCTCCTCTGGCATTTTCCCCGCGTTGGTCAAGGTGTGACCATAAATTTCGACCAACCCGCTATCAGGCTGCTCAAGCCCGTTGCAGCACCGCAAGAAGGTGCTCTTTCCAGAACCACTGGGCCCAACTACGACAACAACCTGCGAAGGCTGCACATCGAAATCAATGCCATGCAGGACGACGTGGCTGCCAAATGATTTCCGAAGCCCTTGAATGTGGACAATGGGTGTTGTTAGGTTCATTGCACCATGCCTCCTGCCCGTAAACGTTGTTCAATGCGCCTCAGCGCCAATGTGGTCAGCCCTGTAAGAACAAAGTAGATCGCCGCGATGGCGAGATACACCTCCAGAGACCGGTAGCTGACACTGATGATTTTTTGACCCTCATGCATCACATCGTGAATGGTGAGGAGTGATACCAGTGCTGAATTTTTGATCAAGGCGATGAACTCATTGCCCAATGGCGGGATCATACGAACCAACGCCTGAGGCAGGATGATGGTGCGCATAGCCGTGCCATACGACATGCCCAGAGACCGCGCCGCCTCCATCTGCCCTCTGTCGATCGACTGAATGGAGCCGCGAACAATCTCCGAAACATAGGCACCTGAGTAAATGCCCAAGCCGATCACGCCGCACACCAGCGCAGGCAACAGGATGTTGAACTGTGGCAGTCCAAAAAACAGAAGAAACAGCTGCACCAGCAGCGGCGTGCCGCGAATGACCGCCACGTAGCTCGTGCACAAGGCATAGATCGCGCGCCGTTCAGGCTTCAGGCGACCAATTCCCACCGCCAAACCCATGATGCATCCCAACACCAGGGCCATCGCCGTGATTTCCACAGTGACCATGGCGCCTTGAAGCAAGTTGCGCCAACCGCTGAAGACCGGTGAAAAATCGAGTTCCATGGTTTAGTTCCGCAGGCTTACTTCGTGGTGTTGCTGAACCATTTTTTGACAATCTGAGCGTAGGTACCGTCCGCCTTCAGCTTCGCCAGTGCGCCATTGACTGCGCGCGTGAGTTCAGGTGTGTCTTTGCGCAGCGCCATCCCGTATTCTTCGGTCGTCAATTGCTGGTCCAACACTCTCAGCCCGCCGCGAGTCCGGACGTACTGAAATGCAGCAGGTTTTCCTGTTACGGCCGCATCGGCACGCCCGATATCAACCAAGCTGAACATCTCCTGATTTTTCTCCACTTCAACCAGTTGAACCTGAGGATGGTTTGTGCCCAGATAGCCTACAGATTTGGTTCCCACCTGTACCGCGACTTTTTTCCCATTGAGGTCAGCGAGTGTCTTGATGGCGGTGTTTCCGTCTTTCACCATGGCAACCAGGCCGCCTGCGTAATAGGAGTCAGAAAAATCAACCACTTTTTTGCGCTCGTCGGTGATGTAGATGGCGGAGACGGACATGTCAAAACGTTTGGAGACCAAGCCGGGAATCAGTCCCTTGAAATCAATATCAATCCACTCGATGCGCTTATTCAACACATTCCCGATGGCTTCCACCAGCTCAATATCGAACCCGGTTCGCTTCCCGTTGTCTACATACTCCATGGGCGGAAATGTTGCATCCGTCCCCACGCGCAGCGTGTCCTGGGCATAGGTGTTGACGGCACCCAAACCTGCAATGACCAGGTAGGAAAGAAGCAATTTGCGGCGGATGTTCATGATGTGATCTCCAAAGGTTAAAAAAATAAGCCAATAGGGCTAGTGGGAACTCAGATTTCGTGAAATGCGGGCTGCAGCCACCAAAGTCATCTGGATCAAGGGAGGGTGCTTTCCCTTGACCCGTACAACAGGTGCCATCAAGGTCAATGCGCCAACCACTTTTTTGCCGATGCCGAACAACGGGGCACTGACGCCCCACACCCCGGGGTCCACCTCACCACTGCTGACCACAAACCCGGCTTTGCGGATGGCGTTCAACTCGACCACAAGTGCAGCATTCGCAGCGCCCAAAGGCATATGGGCTAGAAGGCATTTGGCTGAAGCGCCCTTTTCCAGGGGCACACTGCGACCCTTCTGAAAGGAACAGCGAAGGGCCTGGCTGCTCTCTATCATGTCGATGCAGACCGCCTGGCCATTCACGGCAACAATCAGGCCAACACTCTCCTGCGACTGTTGGGCCAGCTGCGACATATCGGCCCGCGCATGCTGAACCAGGTGAGAGGCCATATCGAACCCCAAAGCCAATTGAAGACTCAGCGGGCCTGGCGCATAGTGCCCTTCATCATCCAGCACGAATCCCCAACGTTTGAGCGTGGCAAGCTGGCGATACAGAGTGCTCTGACTCAAACCGGTTTTGGCCATCAGATCTGCCGCCGTCAACGCCGTCCCTTGCCGGGCCAACGTGGCCAGCACCGACAACGCCCGATCAACAGCGGACAGAACAGCAACTTTGGAAGTCATGCGCTCAGTATCGGCCGCTTGCCCATTCAGGTAAACCGAAAATTATCAGCTGACGGGAATGAATCTTCTTATTTTGGGAGTGCTCACTTCGTGTTTTTTCGGCACCTACGCGATCGCCAAAGGCAGATTTTTCCCTCTGGGACCCACCTATGAGCGGGATCACCCGACATGCCGGATTTTGTTTGGCATCAGGGTTTTTACCCGCTTTTTTAGTTGTATAGACAACTATGATTTCCACAAATCTACCCAATCGCCATTTAGCATTCCTTTGAAACTTCTTTGAATTGAAGCCGCCATGTCAGATCTGTCCAACACTCCATTTTCCGCCAGCAAAGCCCGTTCGGTTCGCGCACCCCGAGGCACCACATTGACCTGCGCCAACTGGCAGATCGAAGCCGCCTACCGCATGATCCAGAACAACCTGGACCCCGAAGTGGCCGAGAACCCGGATGAGCTGGTGGTGTACGGCGGCATTGGCAAGGCGGCCCGCAACTGGCCCTGCTTTGACGCCATTCTGGACAGCCTCAAACACCTCAAAGCCAACGAAACCCTGCTGGTGCAGTCGGGCAAACCGGTGGGCGTGTTTCGCACCCACACCGATGCACCCCGGGTGTTGATTGCCAACTCCAACCTGGTGCCCAAATGGGCCACCTGGGAGCACTTCAACAAGCTCGACCGTGCCGGGCTGATGATGTACGGGCAAATGACCGCTGGCAGCTGGATTTACATCGGCTCGCAAGGCATCGTGCAGGGTACTTACGAGACCTTTGTCGAAGCCGGCCAGCAGCACTTTGGCGGCAGCCTGGAAGGCCGCTGGATTCTGACCGCGGGCCTGGGCGGCATGGGGGGGGCGCAGCCCCTGGCCGCCACGTTTGCCGGAGCCTGTTCGCTCAATATCGAGTGCCAGCAAAGCAGCATCGACTTTCGCCTGCGCACCCGCTATCTGGACAAACAGGCCGCCACACTGGATGAAGCGCTGGCGATGATCGCCCACCACACCAGCCGCAAGGAAGCCGTCTCGATCGGCCTGTGCGGCAACGCGGCCGACGTTTTGCCCGAGCTGGTGCGCCGCGCCAAAGCAGGCGGACAACAGGGCAAGCTGGCGCGCCCTGACATCGTGACCGACCAGACTTCGGCGCACGACATCATCAATGGCTATCTACCGGCTGGGTGGACGGTTGAGCAGTGGAAGGCCGCGCAAAAAGACCCTGCCCAACACGCGGCACTGACCCAGGCTGCCGGTGAATCCTGCGCGGTGCACGTGCAGGCCATGCTGGACTTCCATGCGATGGGCATCCCTACGGTGGACTACGGCAACAACCTGCGCCAGGTCGCCAAAGACTATGGCGTGGCCAATGCGTTTGACTACCCGGGGTTCGTACCCGCCTATGTGCGCCCTTTGTTTTGCCGAGGCGTGGGCCCTTTCCGCTGGGTGGCCTTGAGTGGTGACCCTGAAGACATCCGCAAAACCGATGCCAAGATGAAAGAGCTGTTTCCCAATAATGCGGGTCTGCATCGCTGGCTGGATATGGCGGGCGAACGCATCGCCTTCCAGGGCCTGCCAGCCCGCATCTGCTGGATTGGTCTGGGTGAGCGCCACCTGGCCGGTCTGGCCTTCAACGAGATGGTGCGCACCGGTGAACTCAAAGCCCCCATCGTGATTGGCCGAGACCACCTCGACAGCGGCTCGGTGGCCTCGCCGAACCGTGAGACCGAATCCATGATGGACGGCAGCGACGCGGTGAGCGACTGGCCGCTGCTAAACGCCTTGCTCAACACCGCCAGCGGAGCCACCTGGGTCAGCCTGCACCATGGCGGCGGCGTGGGCATGGGTTATTCGCAGCACGCCGGGGTAGTGATTGTGGCGGACGGCACCGCAGAGGCTGCAGAGCGGCTGGAGCGCGTGTTGTTCAACGATCCTGCCACGGGCGTGATGCGCCATGCCGATGCGGGTTATGACATCGCCAAAAAGAGTGCACACGACAACCACCTTAACCTGCCCATGCAGGTGAGCTAAAGAGATGACCAACCTGGTGACGAACTTGAACACACCCTCCACACTGGTCATTGACCCTGGCCACTTCACACTTGACCAATTGCAGCTCATTCACGCAGGTGGCCTGCAACTGGCGCTGCCCGAATCCAGCCGCACCATCATCCGTGCCAGCCAGCAGGTGGTGCAACGCGCAGCAGATGGGGACGCCCCGGTCTATGGCGTGAACACCGGCTTTGGCAAACTGGCCAACCAGCGCATCAGCAAGGCGCAACTCGACACACTGCAGTTGAACCTCATCCGCTCGCACAGCGTGGGCGTGGGCGAGCCACTGGCCCCGGAAGTCATGCGTCTGATGATGGCGCTCAAGGCGGGCAGCCTGGCACGCGGCTACTCAGGCGTGCGCGAACTGGTGGTGGACACCTTGCTGGCCGTGTTCAACGCAGGTTTGGTGCCCTACGTGCCGTCGCAGGGATCAGTGGGCGCATCGGGTGACCTGGCACCCCTGGCCCACATGACGCTGGCGCTGATTGGCGAAGGCGAAATGCTGGTTAATAGGCAACGCGTGCCTGCTCTGGCAGCGCTGCAAGCCGCCGGGATTGAGCCCCTGAAGCTGGGTGCCAAAGAGGGCCTGGCCCTGATCAACGGCACACAAACCTCCACCGCCCTGGCATTGCATGCGCTGCTGAGCTTTGAGCCCGTGCTGGAAGCCGCGCTGGTGATTGGTGCGCTGACCATTGATGCCGCACGCGGCAGCGATGGCCCGTTTGACCCGCGCATCCACGCGCTGCGGGGCCAGCCCGGCCAGATTGACGTGGCGCAGTATTACCGCGAGCTGCTCAAGGGCAGCGCTATTCGCAATTCGCATCTGGACGGTGACGACCGGGTGCAAGACCCGTATTGCCTGCGTTGCCAACCGCAGGTGGTGGGGGCCTGCCTGGACCAGTTGCGCCACGGAGCGCTGGTGCTGGTGCGGGAAGCCAATGCAGTAACCGACAACCCTCTGGTATTTCCGGAAGATGGTGCCATGCTCAGTGGTGGCAACTTCCACGCCGAGCCAGTGGCTCTGGCCGCCGACGGCATGGCGCTGGCCATTGCCGAAGTGGGAGCCATTGCCGAGCGACGTATCGCCATGTTGATTGACAACAG
Source organism: Burkholderiales bacterium (assembly GCA_031419575.1). Taxonomy (GTDB): domain Bacteria; phylum Pseudomonadota; class Gammaproteobacteria; order Burkholderiales; family Burkholderiaceae_C; genus JANYCG01. The sequence continues at coordinate 15,145 of JANOLC010000409.1, forward strand.
CGTGTCGCGTCTCCCACCCTTTTTGACGGCCGATGCGGGGCTCAACAGCGGCTTCATGATTGCCCACGTCACTGCGGCGGCCCTGGCATCCGAGAATAAATCACTAGCCCACCCCGCCAGTGTGGACAGCCTGCCCACCAGCGCCAACCAGGAAGACCATGTGTCCATGGCCACCTTTGCCGCGCGCCGCCTGCAACCCATGATCAGCAACACGGCCCACATTTTGGGCATCGAGTTGTTGGCTGCCGCACAGGGCATTGAATTTTTAAGACCTCTGCGAAGTTCAGTCGCACTAGAAAAGGTGCAAGCACTGCTTCGCACACAGGTGCCCGCCATGACGCAAGACCGCTACCTGGCACCCGACATCGACTGCGCCAGTCAACTGGTGCGCGACGGCTCGTTGGCGCGTATTTTGCGTACCTTGCCAGAGCTTCCCAAGCTCTGGATTCCCACCTGAGCCATCCCGCTTTCAACAGCACCCTCAACCCACGAAAGACCATCACCATGAAAAAGACATTGCTCGCACTGGCCGCTGCCACACTCACCGTGGGTGCCGCCATGGCCCAGGAAACCAAGGTGGTCATCGCCATCTCGGGCTGGACGGGTTTCGCACCGCTGACGCTCGCCAAAGAAGCCGGCATTTACAAGAAGCTGGGGCTGGACGTCACGATCAAAAAAGTGCCACAAAAAGACCGGCATTTGGTGCTGGCGTCGGGTGATGCCCAGTGCGCGGCCACCACGGTGGAGACCTGGATCGGCTGGAACGCTGCGGGCGTGGCCACCACCCAAATCTTTCAGCTGGACAAGAGCTACGGCGCTGACGGCATGGTCGTCAAGTCCGGCATCACCAAGATCAGCGACCTCAAGGGAAAAACGGTAGCAGCCGACGCACCCGGCACCGCGCCCTACTTTGGCCTGGCCTGGATGTTGAAGAAAAACGGCCTCAGCATCAAGGATGTGAAGGTCGTCAACCTGTCGCCCCAGGCGGCCGCCAACGCGATGATTGCAGGCACCGACGGCATGGATGCCGCCATGACCTATGAGCCCTACTTGAGCGCCGTGCGCGCCAAGCCCGAAGCGGGCAAGATCATTGCCACCACGCTGGACTACCCCATGGTGATGGACACCTTTGGCTGCACGCCCAAATTTCTGGCAGAGAACCCCAAGGCTGCCAAGGCGCTGGCTGACGGCTACTTTGATGCACTCGACATGATCAAGGCCGACCCTAAGAAGAGCAACGAGATCATGGGCGCGGATGTCAAACAGTCCGGTGAGGATTTTGCCAAAAGCTCGGCCTACCTGCGCTGGCAAGACCGTGCGGCCAATCAGAAGTTCTTTGCAGGCGAACATGCCCAGTTCAGCAAGGAAGCGGGTGATTTGTTGATGGAAATAGGCATTCTGAAAACCTTGCCCGACATGAGCAAGCTGGCAGACACACGCTTCTTGAAATAAGAACTGATTGGCATCTGTAGCCCTCGCACCATGACCCCCCTCAAACCCGTCGATCCAACCACCCGCGTGGTGTTGGGCATTTCGTTCTTTGTGCTCTTCACGGCAGTTTGGGCGGGAGTCACGCTGGGTGGCTTGGTGCCCAAAAACTTTCTGGCCGACCCGCTGACGATGGTCAAATCCGGCTGGACACTGCTCACCACCATGGGTTTTGGCTGGGACATCGGCTGGACCGTGTGGCGCGTGCTGGGCGGTTTTCTAATCGCAACAGCCCTGGCTTTGCCGCTGGGAGTTTTGATGGGCGCGTACAAACCCATTGAAGCCTTTTTTGAGCCGTTCATTTCGTTTGCACGCTATTTGCCCGCCAGCGCCTTCATTCCCTTGCTGATTTTGTGGGCTGGTATTGGGGAGGCTCAGAAGCTGTCTGTCATTTTCATCGGTAGCTTCTTCCAGCTGGTGCTAATGATTGCGGTCACGGTGGGCAACACCCGGCGCGATTTGGTGGAAGCCGCCTACACGTTGGGTTGTACCGATTCGGGCATTGTCAAGCGCGTGCTCATTCGCGGTGCGGCGCCCGAGATTTTTGAGATTTTGCGCATGGTGCTGGGCTGGGCCTGGACGTATGTGATCGTGGCCGAGTTGATTGGTGCATCCACCGGCATTGGCCACATGATCACCGACAGCCAGGCGCTGCTGGCCACCGACCAAATCATCTTTGGCATCATCGTCATAGGCTTGATTGGATTGGTCAGTGACCTGGGCTTTAAATGGCTCAACCGCACGCTGTTCCCTTGGGCACAGTTGGGGCGTTGAAATAGGGGGCGCTAATAAATTTATGAATCACTTTTTGTCCATCAACGGCGTCTCGCGCAGCTTTGCGTCCATCAACGGTGGTGCCGCCACGCTCGCCCTTCAAGCCACCAGCATGACAGTGGCCGAGAATGATTTCATCACCATCCTGGGGCCCTCAGGCTGCGGCAAAAGTACCCTGTTGCGCATCGTGGCAGGGCTGGACCAGCAGACCTCCGGCGAGGTACTGCTGGAAGGCAAACGCATTGCAGGCCCCGGTGCCGACCGTGGCATGGTGTTCCAAAGCTACACCCTGTTTCCCTGGCTTAGCGTGCGTGACAACGTGTGCTTTGGCCTTAACGAGCGCGGCATGGCGCGTAGCGAACAACTCGACATCGCCCAGGGGTTTATCAAAAAAGTGGGCCTGACGGGGTTCGAGAACCACTACCCCAAACAGCTCTCGGGGGGTATGCAGCAGCGCACGGCCATCGCCCGCGCCCTGGCCAATGGGCCGCGCATGTTGCTGATGGACGAGCCCTTTGGTGCGCTGGACCACCAGACCCGCGAGCTGATGCAGGAGCTGTTGCTCAGCATCTGGGAAGCCGAACGCAAGACGGTGTTGTTCGTCACCCACGACATTGACGAAGCCGTGTTCATGGGCAGCCGCGATGTGGTGATGAGTGCCCGGCCCGGACGCATCAAGCTTGACCGCGCCGTGCCCATCCCGCACCCGCGCAGCTACGCGGTCAAGACTACACCTCAGTTCATGGAACTAAAAGCCGAGCTGACCGAGCAAGTGCGTGCGGAGGTGTTGGCCGCGCAGGCGGCAATGGCCTGATTTGGAAGTGGAATAGGTCGTCGATAGATCGACCACAATCGTCGGCATGGAACTCAACTCCGAAATCATCCACACCCCACCCCGGGATGCCGCCACCGTCGTGATGCTGCGCGACGGCCCCAGCGGATTGGAGGTTTTTTTGCTCAAGCGCCACGGCCTGTCAGATGTGTTGGGCGGCGCCTATGTCTTTCCGGGTGGGAAGCTGGACGCTGCAGACGGCGAACTCGACGCGCATGCCCACCTTGACCAATCTCTTGCAGAGTTTCATGGTGCCCTGGTGGAGGCCAAGACCGATGCGCTGACCGCCGCCGCACTGCATGTAGCCGCCGTGCGTGAGGCCTTTGAGGAATCGGGTATCCTTTTTGCGCTGGGCGCCACTGTGGTGCACGCCGCGCAAGCCACGGCCCTGTTGCGAACTGGCAGGGCCTTTGACGAAGTGCTGGCCGAAATGGCCCTGCGCCTGCAAACCCGCAGCTTGGTGCCCTGGTCGCGCTGGATCACGCCCAAAGTGCCCATGGTGACCAACAAGCGGTTTGACACGCGCTTCTTCATTGCACAGGTGCCTGCTGATCAGATTGCACAACATGACAACCATGAGGCCACGGCCAGCGTCTGGTTGCCCCCCCGCCTGGCGCTGGCGCAGCACCGTGATGGTGATATTGAACTGGCCCCGCCGCAGATCATGAGCCTGGCGCATTTGTCCCGTTATAAGAATGTGACTGAGGCGATGGCAGCAGCGCGCAGCCGCCCACCACCGTTGATTGAACCCGAGCCCTTCATGCACGAAGGCAGCCGGGTGATTTGCTACCCCGGCGATGAGCGCCACAGTGTGAGCCAGCGCGCCCTGCCCGGCCCAACACGACTGCGCTACATCAACAAACGCTTTGAGCCTGTAGGTGGGTTTGACGCGCTGTTTGAGGATTGAATCAATCCGATGCAAAATAAAAATCCGTTCGGACTGAGTTTGTCGAAGACCCTTCGACAAGCTCAGGGTGAACGGAATCTTTAGCCCTTGCCTGCCATACCTAGGCGCTCGATGGTTGCCTTCTCCGACGCAAAGCTATCCCGTGCAAACTTGGTGTACGCCTCGGTGCCCATGTAGATCACCGACTGGTCGTACTTGTCAAACGAGGCGATCACGGCGGGGTCATCCAGAGATTTTTTGAACGCATCGTGAATTTTCACGGTGATGGCCGGGTCCATGCCCTTGGGACCACACACGCCAAATGGCGAGTCCGACACGGTCTGAAAACCCAGCTCATCGAGCGTGGGCACATTGGGCCAGCGCTTGGTACGTTTGCTGCCGTAGGTGGCCAGCAGACGAAGTTTGCCCGCATCCACATGCGGCCCCCAACCAGTGGCATCACTGGCTCCCATGGTGTGATCACCCAGTACGGCCTGCATGTTGTCGGCATTGCCTTTGAATGGCACATTGGTCAGCTTGATGCCTGCGCGCTGCGCAAACTCTTCCATCGCCAGGTGCGGACTGGTACCAATGCCAGTGTGGCCGTAGGTGAATTTTTCGGGGTTGGCTTTGGCAAAATCCACCAAGTCTTTGATGCTTTTGATCGGAGATGCCACCGGTACCACCAAGCCAAAGGTGTACCCGGTCAGGCAGGCTATCCACGTGAAATCTTTAAGGGTATCGAACTGCACCTTCTGCATGTGCGGAATGCGAAAGACGCCATGCGGCAACTGGGCCACTGTGTAGCCGTCTGGCTTGGCATTGACCAATTCATTGGCCCCAAATGTACCCCCCGCACCGGGCTTGTTGTCCACAATAATGGTGCCCCCGATGGCCTTGCCAGCGCTCTCGGCAATGGCCCGCATAACGGCATCAGTAGACCCCCCCGCAGGCCACGGACAGATGTAGCGAATGGGGCGGGCGGGGAAGCTTTGCGCGGCGGCTGACAAGGGCAAGGCCAGGCCCGAAGCACCAACGGTACTGGCGAGACTGGTAGCGCCCAGCTTGAGAATGTCACGACGATCCATCATGGTTTTGTCTCCTGTTGTTGTATCAAACGCATTCTAGGGATGCATTCCCCTTTGTGCGATAGCCCTCAGTAGCCAGCGGGACAACATCACCGGTCAAACCTGCCGCAAACCAAGCGTCAATCAACGCCGCATCATTGACGGTGCGCAGCGCCATGTAGGCCACCTCAGCCTGGGGGTAGCGTTTGCGCAAAAAGTTGAGCCACTGTTTAAGCCGCCCTGCTTGCTGGCGGCGGTCAAGGCGGCTGCACACTAGCTGCCAAAAGTCGGCAATGAAAGGCATCAGGGCTTGCCAGGTGACCACATCGGTGGCCGCAACACTGAGCGCGCCCAGCCCATTACCCAGCCTATTACCCATGCCATCACGTTTGATGGCCAGCGCCAGACCAGGGTCGGTCACCATACCGCGCCCCAGCATCAGCATGGTGCTGCCCGAGGCCTCGCGGCAGCGCCGTGCGTCATCGACCGTCCAGATTTCCCCATTGGCCACCACGGGGATATTGACCGCCGCGCGAATATCGGCAATGCGGTGCCAGTAGGCGGGCGGGCGGTACGCGTCGGCCCGGGTGCGGGCGTGCACCACCAGTTCGTCGGCACCGCTCTCAGCAATGGCCAGCGCGCATTCCACTGCCCGCGAGTCGTCGTTGAATCCCAAGCGCATTTTGGCGGACACCGGCATGTGCGCGGGTACGGCCCGCCGCACCGCCGCCACAATTTGGGCGATCAGCTCGGGCTCGTCCAACAGCGCCGCCCCGCCACCGTGGCGGTTCACCACCTTGGCCGGGCAACCAAAATTCAGGTCGATGCCATGCGGCCCCAAAGCTGCCAGCGCGGCGGCGTTGTCAGCCAGGCACGCCGGGTCGGAGCCCAGCAACTGCGCGCGCACTGGCACCCCGGCGAAGGTGCGCCCGCCGTTAAGCAACTCCGGCACCACGCGAATAAAAGCACGGTCTGGCAGCACGGTGTTGGTGACGCGAATGAACTCCGACACGCAGCGGTCCACCCCGCCAATGCGGGTCAGGATGTCGCGCAACACGAAGTCGAGCAGCCCTTCCATCGGGGCGAGAAGGATGGTCATGCGTAATTCAACATTTGAGACACTACGGTATTAATAGCAAACTATTGATATTTGACGGGGACTTACAGGTCATTTTTCATTTTAGGCGAACGGCTTTTGGGTGAATGCCCAACTGGGGCTGGCTGGGCAAAACATCACACTGCACGTAAACTAGTTAACGCAGACCGCCTAATTTCCCTATTGTTGCAACTATCTACCGGAGCACCTCATGACCGTGAATGTCACCATTGATCTCGGCTACGAATTTGAAGTCAAAGCCGCTGCCAAGGATGTTTTTGCCGTGCTGTCCGATGTGCCCACGTCAGCCAGCTTTTTCCCTAAAGTGGACAAGCTGGTGGATTTGGGCGACGGCGCCTACCGGTGGGAGATGGCCAAGATTGGCGTGGCGTCGATCAACCTGCAAACCATTTACGCGTCCAAGTACGTGTCCAACAAAGCCAAGGGCACCGTGGACTGGACCCCCGTCAAAGGCGAAGGCAACGCGCTGGTGTCGGGTAGCTGGAAGATCAAGGACAACAAGAAGTCCACCACGCTCACGCTGCAAATCAACGGCGACCTGAGCATTCCCCTGCCCGGCCTGATGAAGATGGTGGTCAAGCCCGTGGTGGAAGGCGAGTTTGAGAAGATGGTAGAGCAATACATCGCCAACCTGACCAAAAAATTAGGCGGTGAAGCCTGAGTTTCTTGGCCTTTTGCGGTCAACTCAGTGAGCGCTTAAGCCGAATCTCTTCCACCTTGCCACTGCCCATGGGCACTGTTTTGGCGGTGTTCATTTCACGCTTGAAACCGGCCAGGTCATAAAAGCGCATGGCGCGCTCGTTGCGTATCAGCACCCACAGGCTGACATCCAGGCAACCCTCTTCAACCAGGCCGTCGCGGCACGCATCCCACAAGGCCAAGCCCACGCCTTCGTCCCAGTAATCAGGGGCCACGTACATGGCCCAAATTTCACCATTGGTCGGCTTGGTTTTTGGGTCGCGTGAGCGGTCATACCCGGCAAAGCCGACGATGGCGTTGCCGTCCAGCGCGACCACCACTTGCGGCTCGCTGTACTGAATGGCTTCACGCCAAAAGGCCTGTTGCTTGTCCACCGACAAGGCTTTGAGATGGTCGTCCGGCACCAGGTCCGCGTAGGCCACCTGCCAGGTGTTGACATAAATTTCGGCAATGGCTTTGGCATCGCGCAGCGTGGCGGGGCGGGTCTGAATATCGAGGTTGCTGGGCATGGCGGGGATGTGAGCGTGGGCGCTGTCTGTTTTTGTTGGAGCGGCATTGTCGCATTGCGTGCAGCGCCGCCCGCCAACTAATCTAATTCCGCCTCTGGTTCAATGCGAATGCGCCAACCCACTGGCAACCGTGACCAGCGCAATGCCAAGGCCCAGCCAGGCGATCTGAGCTGCAGTTTCTTTGGCGCTCAGGCGTTTTTGCAACTGAGGAATCAAGTCGGCCAGCGCTACATAGATGAAGCTGCTGGACGCTATCACCAAAAAGTAAGGCAGGTAGTCGCGTAATTGCTCCACCAACCAGAATCCCAACAAGCCACCAATGGTGGTGACCGCCCCGGCCAGAGACACCTTGACCAGCGCCATTTGCCGATTGCTGGAGCCCGACCGCAGC
>JANOLC010000410.1:0-2107 GCA_031419575.1 Burkholderiales bacterium
ACGCATTGATGTTTCATCGGCAACCTCTGCACCGTTGTCAAAGCCTGCCTCACTGAGCCACTTCGCCACCCTAGGGCTAGAGTCAAACTCGGCACTTACATCGGTGCGGCTGGCCCCTTCGCGAATCACGCCCGTGTCAGCCCGTGCGCCGGTCACCAGTTGCAACGCGTCAATCAAGATGGACTTGCCAGCGCCCGTCTCACCGGTCAAGACCGAAAAGCCCGAGGCCAAGTCCAGCTCCAGTTCGCTGACGATTACAAAATCACGCAGAACAATGCGTTTGAGCATTTACGCCACTCCCTCATTCCAGTGCATTTTTTGCCGTAAGGTGTCAAAGTAAGTCCAACCACGTGGATGCAAAAATCGCACATGGTGCTGCGACCGCGTCACGATGATGCGGTCGCCGTGCAAAAGCGATGCCAGCGACTGCATATCAAAATTCGCACTGGCATCCCGGCCCGCTACTATTTCTATAGCTATCTCTGAGGCATTGGCAAGGACTACAGGCCTATTTGACAGTGTATGTGGCGCAATGGGCACCATCACCCATCCGGGAATGGACGGATGCAGCAAAGGCCCCCCAGCCGACAGCGCATAGGCGCTGGAGCCCGTGGGCGTGGCGATGATCAGGCCGTCAGCCCGCTGGTTGGCCACAAAGTGCCCGTCTACCTCCACCCGCAACTCCACCATACCGGAAGTAGCCCCCCGGTTGACCACCACATCGTTCATGGCCAGGGCGTCAAACACACAGCGGCCATCGCGCATTACCCTGGCATGCATCAGGCTGCGGTGGTCTTCCTCAAAGTCGCCCGCCAGCATGGGGGCCAGCGTTTGCTGGTAGCCCACGTAAGGAATGTCCGTCACAAAACCCAGACGGCCTTGGTTGATGCCAATCAGCGGCACCCCAAATTTGGCCAGTTGGCGGCCAATGCCCAGCATGGTGCCGTCGCCACCGACCACCAGGCCCAGGTCGCACTGCGCGCCAATGCCGGGCACATCCAGCACGGGGTAGCCGGTGATGCCCATGTTCCGGGCGGTCTCCGCCTCAAACACCACGTCGCAGCCCTGGTCATGCAGAAAGTGCGCAATCTCTTCCAGCGCCTGCCGCGATGAGGCCCCCGACGCGCCCGATGCCACCACCTGGTATTTGCCTATCAGCGCCACGTGCCGGAATTTGGATTTCATTCGCAAATTACATCACTAAAGTGATGTAACTCCCGCTCGCATGCGGTCTAAAGTCGTTTTCCAAACGGCTGCAAGTTCTGGGTGACGCTGGCTCTCAATGTCGGCTAATACCTCGATTGGTTGCATCTTGGCGGCTTGGGCTAGGTACATGATTTCCGATGCATCCGGCGCTTTAACTCCCGTTGCCAATTTGCTCACTTGGGCTGCATTTGTGTATCCCATTTCCTCGGCCATTACCTTCTGACTTTTCCCGCTCCGCACCTTGGCTAGTGCTATCAGTTCTGCTATCAGCATAGGGTTTCTCCTTATAAAATAAATTGCGATATTCGCATTTACATGCTCTAATGGAAATGTGTCATTAAATGCGATATCCGCACTTTATCACTCTAGGAGCCCTCATGCTTACTTCTTCAAAAGCCACCACGCAGCCCACGCTATCAAAAGCATTCCAAGCACGGCTAGTCGGCCTGCATGTTTCCCGCTGTCAGGTCCTGTTTTGCGCTTGCTTGAACCGGCAACGGGTTTACCTGAGTAACGCTCGAATTTTTTCCTTGTTGCTGCCATCTGTTTTTCTTTCCACGCCTCCGGCATTCGGTAGCGAAACCATTTTTCCTTCTGCATGCCGGCTTCCTTCCTTGGTCGTGGTGTTGTGATCATGGTATCCCTTTGCGCTCCTCCAGTCGTAAACGACAACGCCTCCGCTATGAGGGCTCCGGCTGAGTCCGGGCTGGGGGTGCGCACCAAAAAATCAAACCTTGACCGCTCGGGCATGTCCATCGTTAAACGTGGTGTCACCGTTTCTTGCGATGGCTTTCACTTCCGCGTGTTGTCCGTTCGGCTTGGTCAATTTGTAGCTGGTCGTGTTCGTAATGAACGGGGTATTGAGCTTCCTACTCCGTTGCGCGGTTCCTGTGATCGTGTC
>JANOLC010000411.1:0-5119 GCA_031419575.1 Burkholderiales bacterium
CGCCAAACCCGCTGACGTGACGCACGAGTGGTTTGTGATTGACGCGACCGACAAGGTCCTCGGACGAGTAGCCAGCGAAGTTGCTCTCCGTTTGCGCGGCAAACACAAGGCCATTTATACGCCTCACGTCGACACCGGTGATTTCATCATCGTCACCAACGCATCCCAATTGCGTGTCTCTGGCGCCAAGCCCATTGACAAGGTGTATTACAGCCACTCCGGCTACCCTGGTGGCATTTCTGCCATCAACTTTCGCGACATGCAATCCAAGTTCCCGGGCCGCGCCCTGGAAAAGGCCGTCAAGGGCATGTTGCCCAAGGGTCCGCTGGGATACGCCATGATCAAGAAGCTCAAGGTTTATGGGGGCGCCGAGCACCCTCATACCGCCCAGCAGCCCAAAGTGCTGGACATCCCTGGTGTCTCTGCCAACGCAATCAAACGTGAGGCCGCCCAATGATCGGTGAATGGAACAATGGCACCGGCCGTCGCAAATCCAGCGTCGCCCGTGTGTTTCTGAAAAAAGGCTCCGGCCAAATCGTTGTTAATGGCAAAGATATTTCAAAATTCTTTGGCCGTGGCACTTCGATCATGATCTGCAAACAGCCTCTGCTGCTGACCAACCACGCTGAAACGTTTGACATCATGGTCAACGTGGCTGGCGGCGGTGAGTCTGGCCAAGCTGGTGCTGTGCGCCACGGTATCACCCGCGCGCTGATTGACTACGACGCAACGCTCAAGCCTGAGCTGAGCAAAGCCGGTTTCGTCACGCGCGATGCCCGTGAAGTGGAACGTAAAAAGGTCGGTTTGCACGGTGCTCGCCGTCGCAAGCAGTTCTCGAAGCGTTAATCTTCGCCAGCCAAAAAAGACCGCCTGGGATGTCAAGTCTGGGCGGTTTTTTGCATTCTGCGTTCTGCTATTGAAATCATGCGTTTTCGTCTGCTTCGTCGTCGCCTGACCATCAGCGCCCCGCGCATGTCGGTGCGCAGTGCCTTGCCGTGGCCTTTTCGCTGGGCAATGCTGGCTATTGTGTTTGGGTTTTGTGCGGCGATTGGACTCTGGGCGTTTGAGTTGGGCAAAGACATTGCCGGCCTGGATGGCGGCCCCAAGGAAGAATTGGTACGCGCACGCGCTGAGTTGACCGTGCTGCGGGCCGAGGCCAGCGGTATGAAAGAGGCACGCGACAAGGCGCAGTCCATTGCCGACACCGCTGGCACGCTGGTCACCACCGAAAAGGCAGCCCAAGTGGCTTTGATAAACCAGAACAAGCAGCTTGAAGCCGACAACCAGAAGCTCAAAGATGACTTGGGGTTTTTTGAGAAATTGATCCCCTCCAGCGGCGGCGAAGGTCTGACGATTCGAGGACTACAGGCCGAGGTGCTGAATGGCCGCCAAGTAAAATGGCAAGTCGTGGTGATGCAGTCACTCAAAAGCGCGCCTGAATTCACCGGCACGATGGAAGTAAGTTTCACAGGCACCCAAAACGGCAAACCCTGGATTGCCACGTTGCCTGGCAGTCCGCAAGAACTGAAGTTTCGGCAATACGGGCGAACCGAAGGGGTGTTTGATGTGCCAGCCCAAACTATCGTGAAAAATGTGTCTGTCAAAGTGCTGTCAGGCACTGTGGTCAAGGCCACGCAGTCGGTCAAAATTTAGAAATTCAACGTTGGAGAGTGCCTCATGTTCAGCAAGAAAAAACAACCGCCCATCAAAAGTCTGATCGCGCAAGGCAGCCAGATTACCGGCAACATGAGCTTCACTGATGGTTTGCGAATTGACGGCGCGGTCAACGGCAATATTCGCGCCAACGAGGGCGAGCCCAGCATGTTGGTGATCTCTGAAACCGCATCGGTCACCGGTGAGATTTATGCCGACCACATCATCATCAATGGCGCGGTCAAAGGCCCGATTCACGCCAACCACATGCTGGAGTTGCAGCCCAACGCACGCATTGAGGGCGAGGTGAACTATGCGGCGCTAGAGATGCACCAAGGTGCGCTGGTGGCCGGACAATTGCGCCCCATCGTGGCGGGTGAGGTAAAGCCCACACTCAAACTAGCGGCAAACAACGCCTGAGTGAATGGTTGAGCGTTTTACTGTAGTATCAATTCATTAAATTTATCGGAGAAATCCATGAGCGCCGTAGCAGAAAATATTCAGACAGAAATGCCCACCCCTATTTTGTTCACCGACAGTGCCGCCGCCAAGGTGGCAGACTTGATCGCTGAAGAAGGGAACCCCGACCTGAAACTGCGCGTGTTTGTGCAAGGCGGTGGATGTTCGGGGTTTCAGTACGGTTTCACGTTTGATGAAATTACTAACGAAGACGACACCACAATGACCAAAAACGGGGTGTCATTGCTAATTGACGCCATGAGCTACCAATATTTGGTTGGGGCTGAGATTGACTATAAAGAAGACCTGCAAGGGGCACAGTTTGTGATTAAAAACCCTAACGCAACAACGACTTGTGGTTGCGGTTCCAGCTTTTCAACTTGAAATTTAAACTTTAAATCAAGCTATCTCACACCGCTTAGGCTGGGTAGATAGCCCCCAAAATACGGGTGCCTTGTGCGCCCGTTACTTTTGGCAAGTTGCCCGTTTCGCGGTGAATGGTTTTGCGAGCCAACCAGGCAAACGCGGCGGCCTCCACTTGCAGCGGTGGCAACCCACGGTCTTGTGACGACACTACCGCCAAACTCGATAAGCGGGCTTGCAGGCAACTCATCAGATGCGTGTTGAGTGCGCCACCACCGCAAATGATCAATTCATTGATCGATCGATTGCTATTATTTATATAGCTAACTATTGAGTCTACACAGGGACTAATAGTCAATTCGACCAATGTAGCTTGCACATTGACGGCCTCCAGGGAATCAAAATCTGCGAGGCGGGTATTGAGCCAGTCGACGTTGAACAAATCACGCCCCGTGCTTTTGGGTGGCGTTTTGGCGAAGTAAGGTTCGCTCAACATGGCGTCCAACAAGGCTTGACTCACCTGCCCGGTAGCTGCCCATTGGCCACCCGCGTCATAGGCTTGGCCTCGGTGCTTTTGACACCAGTAGTCGATCAAGGCGTTGCCCGGGCCACAGTCAAAACCCAACACATCATCAGAAACCACCTGGTTGGTGGGCGCTATCAGAGTGATGTTGGAGATGCCACCGATATTGAGCACAGCCACGGCTTGGTCAGGCTTGCCAAAAACTGATTGGTGAAACGCTGGCACCAGCGGCGCGCCCTGCCCCCCCGCCGCCACGTCACGGCTGCGAAAGTCCGCCACCACGTCAATCCCGGTCAGCTCCGCCAGTAGCGATGGGTTGTTGAGCTGAACGGTGTAGCCGCCCGACATGGTTGGCCCGTTGTCAAACTCTTGCGGCCGATGCCGAACCGTCTGGCCGTGCGCGCCGATAGCGGTCACAAACGGCGCTGCGCAGCCCGGCGTGGCACGTAAATCTTGAACCACTTGTGCGTAGACCCTTGCCAGCGCATTGGCGGCCAGGGCGGCGCGATGTAACTCATCAATACCGGAGGTGTTGAGCGCCAAAAACTCCCGGCGCAGAGCATCGGTGAACGGGCGGTAGGCGTGCGCAAAGACTGCGAAATTGGCATCGCTACAGTCTCGGTCACTGCGGTTTGCGTACTCGACCAATACCCCATCCACACCGTCCAGTGAGGTGCCCGACATCAACCCGATATAGCGTTCAGCCATACGCCGTGATCGGGGAATCCAGCCGCTCTTGCCGTCTAGGCTTACTCAGCAGAAGCGCGCCGCATGGACCCCGCAGCGGCCAGTGCCACCCGCACCGCGGCGGCAGTGATGTCAAACTGCGGTTTGGCAGAGGCGGTGACTGGCACAGCCTCGCTCTGACGGGCAATGGTGAGTGGGTCGTGGTGCATGCCGTTGATGCGGAACTCAAAATGCAGATGTGGCCCGGTCGCCCAGCCCGTAGAACCCACGGCCCCAATGGTCTGGCTCTGGCTGATTTTTTCACCTTTGCGCACGTTGATGCGGCTCAGGTGCGCGTAAACCGTGGTGTTGTTATTGCCGTGGTTGACAAAAACAACGTTGCCAAAACCGCCCTGTACCCCCGCAAAATCAACAACGCCATCCCCCACGCTCCGCACGGCGGTGCCGGTGGGTGCAGCATAGTCCACACCCAAATGGGCACGCCACGTTTGCAAAATCGGGTGAAAGCGCATTTTGAAGCCGCTGGTCACGCGCGAAAATTCCATAGGCGAAGCCAAATAGGCGCGGCGCAAACTTTGACCGTCTAATGTGTAATAGCCGCCTTTTTGACCAGGCTGGCCAAACCACATGGCTTGGTAGGTTTTGCCGTTATTGACAAACTGGGCGCTTAAAACGCGACCTGTTTTCAGGGGTTCGCCGTCGCCTTCAAGGACTTCATAGGTGATGGAGAAGCGGTCTCCCTTGCGTAGCGCACGGTGAAAGTCGATATCGCCCGAGAAAATTTCGGCGACTTGAGTGGCAATGGCGTCCGGCAGGCGGGCTTCGTCTGTTGCCGCAAACAGCGATGACTGTATGGTGCCGCTGGCCAGACGCGCCGAAGCGGTCAGAGGTGGTGTTTCAACGCGTGATTTGAAGCCCTGCGGGGTTTTATCAACCACCAAACGTGTGAAGTTGCCATCGTCTTGTGGCGCCCATCGTGCGGTCAGCTTGAGCAAGCTGTTGTCAGCACTGGCTTCAGCCGTCAGAGTGCGGCCTGCGCGACCCAGCAAGCTCTTGCGCACGTTGTCGTCAGCTCGCAGAAATGCGGCCGCCGCAACATCGCTGATACCCAAGCGCTTGAGCAGGGTGTCGGCGGTGTCGCTGGCGCGGGTGATGTCGGAGCGGTATAGCGTGAGCGTGGTGGTTTGCAGTGAGTCAATGTGATCTTGTGCCGCCAAGGGCTGAGCGGACTCGGTCACCAACTGCACCTGCAGGTCTGCCGCGTCAGGGGCAAAGGACGCAATAGAGGCAATAGCCAAGGCCCCGCCAGCGCCGCCCAAAGCCAGCGTGGCAATCAATGCCGTGAGCCGTTTGGGATGATTTTGAATGGCCTGGCTGGAGTAGGTCAGCAAGGCTTTGAGGGCTAGATTCAATCCGTTTGGCAAAAGATGAGTT